>JABUFC010000003.1 GCA_013314715.1 Bacteroidales bacterium
AAACCTCAAAGAGGTAAAGTTTTAGCCGTTGGTACAGGTACCAAAGATGAAGAAATGAAAGTGAAAGTGGGCGATATTGTACTTTATGGCAAATATGCTGGTACCGAAATCAATATCCAAAACGATAAATATTTAATTATGCGTCAGTCGGATATTTTAGCAATTATAGAAGAATAATTAATTTAAAATTTAAAAATTTATAGATTATGGCAAAAGAAATTTTGTATAGCATCGAAAGCAGAGAATCCTTAAAAAAAGGGATTGACAAACTAGCAAACGCAGTTAAAGTAACCTTAGGTCCTCGTGGACGTAATGTGGTAATCGAAAAAAAATTCGGAGCTCCTCAAGTTACTAAAGATGGTGTAACAGTAGCAAAAGAAATAGAATTAAAAGACCCGTTTGAAAATATGGGGGCTCAATTGCTTCGCGAAGTGGCTTCGAAAACATCTGATAATGCTGGCGATGGAACTACAACGGCTACTGTTTTAGCACAAGCTATTATTAATATAGGTATTAAAAACGTTACCGCTGGTGCCAACCCAATGGAACTAAAACGCGGTATCGATAAAGCTGTTGCTTCAGTTATAGCAAGCCTCAAAAAAATGTCGAAAGAAGTAGGCGACGACTATAATAAAATTGAACAAGTTGCTCGCGTATCGGCAAACAACGATGCCGAAATTGGGAAACTCATTGCCGAAGCAATGAAAAAAGTTAGCAAAGAAGGTGTTATTACTGTTGAAGAAGCAAAAGGTATTGAAACTACTGTTGAAGTCGTTGAAGGTATGCAATTCGACCGTGGTTACATATCACCTTATTTTGTAACCAATACAGAAAAAATGGAAGCTGTTTACGATAATCCTTACATACTTATCCACGACAAGAAGATTTCTAACATGAAAGAATTCTTGCCTATACTCGAAGCAACTGTACAAACAGGGCGTCCATTGGTGATTATAGCAGAAGATGTTGAAGGCGAAGCTTTAGCAACCTTAGTTCTTAATAAGTTACGCGGCTCTATTCGTGTAATTGCTGTTAAAGCTCCTGGTTTTGGCGATCGTAGAAAAGAAATGCTCGAAGATATAGCTATTTTAACGGGTGGAACAGTCGTAACTGAAGAACGTGGCTTTAAACTCGAAAACACAACACTCGATATGCTTGGAACAGCCGAAAAAGTTATTGTTGACAAAGAAAATACAACTATAGTTAATGGTAGTGGAAAGAAAGATGATATTAAAGCTCGCATACAACAAATTAAAGCTCAAATACAAAACACCACTTCACAGTACGATAAAGAAAAATTACAAGAACGTTTAGCTAAATTAAGTGGTGGTGTAGCTGTTCTTTATATTGGTGCTGCTACTGAAGTAGAAATGAAAGAAAAGAAAGACCGCGTTGACGATGCATTACATGCAACTCGTGCTGCAGTTGAAGAAGGTATTGTTCCTGGTGGCGGTGTCGCTTATATTCGTGCTATTAACGACTTAGAAAAATTAAAAGGCGAAACCGAAGACGAACAAACCGGTATCGATATTATTAAACGTGCACTCGAAGAACCATTACGTCAGATTGCAGCTAATGCCGGATTAGAAGGGTCAGTAATTGTAAATAAAGTTAAGGAAGGTAAAGACGATTTTGGTTACAATGCACAAGCTGAAAAATTTGAAAACTTATTAACTGCTGGTGTTATCGACCCAACTAAAGTTTCACGTATTGCACTAGAAAACGCTGCTTCGGTTGCAAGTATTTTCTTAACTACCGAATGCGCTATTTCAGAAATTAAAGAAGAAAAACCTGCTATGCCAGCTGCTCCTGATATGGGTGGTATGTATTAATAAAAAAGAATATTCTTTTAAACAAAAAAGCCTGCCGATATGGTGGGCTTTTTTTGTTTTTATTTTAAAATAAGACTTTTGAATATCTCCTTTTTTATCATTGCGAATCATCTTATGTAATTGAGAAGAAGAAATTTATAAATAATTAAAATAAGATTGATTTTTTTTATCGCTATAACGAATTGTTGTTAGTTTTGCAAAGATCTCTTTTGAGACATTTTTAACCAAAGTAGAATGAATAAACAAATTCAATCAGTCTAATAAAAAAGTAATATTTTTAGAAGAATAAAACCTAAACCCACCGTCATACCGAGCCTGTCGAGGTATAACCATTCACAAACCTAAATAAACATTGGGGTCATTCTTCGACAAGCTCAGAATGACGAGCAAAAAGGTTGGACTCGAACAAAAAAAAGTTTTGCAAAAGTCTTCTATTGTTATTTTGCATCTACCTTCGGGTTTATATATAGTTCGGAATGAGCAAGAAAATTATATAAGTAAATTTGTAAAGCAATAAATGGAAGAATAGTTGTTACATAAAAGCAGCTTTTTTGTGCAAATCGTGTGCAAATTAAAAACGGGCTTCAAACTTAAAACGTCTGAAACCCTTTTGTTATTAGTCGGGGTAGTCAGACTCGAACTGACGACCCCCTGCTCCCAAAGCAGGTGCGCTAGCCAACTGCGCTATACCCCGAGAGTGCTAAATATTAAAATTTTCTTCTTGATTTTGATATTCAGCGTTTTGATATGATTGTTCGCGTTTATTATAACTGCGAAACATTCCTAAAAGCATTTTTGAAGCTTTTTCGTAACCTTCGTAATATTCGTTGTAGGTGTTTTCATCGATGTGTCCTAAATCTTTACAAATTTGTAAAATAGTAGTTGATTCGAAAATGTTACCACGAGCAGCTGTTAGGAAGTCTTTTTTCTCGTTGGTGTTTTTACGACCAGTTCCTTCAGCTAGGTTGATAACACTGTTTAAACTAGCTTTTTTCCAATGTTCAGCTAATAATGGATCAATCTGATTGTTGTTTTTTAAGAAAGTCAAAACTTTATTGTTTTGCTCTTTTACAACCTGATAAACATCGAGTTTTTCAAAATCAAACATGGTATATGAGTTTTAAGCGTTATTAAATAAATTTAACTTTAATTAAGCGGAGAGGGGGGGATTCGAACCCCCGGTACCGGTTACCCAGTACGACAGTTTAGCAAACTGTTGGTTTCAGCCACTCACCCACCTCTCCAAACGCGGGCACAAATATAGGAATTTTTTAAATTAAAAAAAAATTATTTTGAATCAATATTATTTCCTTTTGATAAAGAATCGCGCATATTGGTGTCGGCTTGTATATTTTTTATTCGATAGTAATCCATAATGCCCAGATTACCATTGCGAAAAGCTTCAGCAATAGCCATGGGAATTTGTGCTTCGGCTTCGATAACTTTTGCACGAGCTTCTTGTGCTTTTGCTTTCATTTCTTGTTCTAAAGCTACTGCCATAGCACGACGTTCTTCGGCTTTAGCTTGTGCAATATTTTTGTCTGCTTCGGCTTGGTCCATCATTAATTGAGCCCCTATATTTTTGCCTATATCAATATCGGCAATATCAATGGATAAAATTTCGAATGCTGTTCCACTATCTAAGCCTTTCGCTAAAACAACTTTTGAAATAGAATCAGGGTTTTCAAGAACTGCTTTGTGCGATTCGGCTGAACCTATAGAGGTAACAATTCCTTCGCCAACGCGGGCAATAACGGTTTCTTCGCCAGCACCGCCAACAAGTTGTTTTATGTTAGCTCTTACAGTAACTCGAGCTTTTACAATAAGTTGAATACCATCTTTTGCAACAGCAGCTATTGGAGGCGTATTGATGACTTTTGGATTTACTGACATTTGTACTGCTTCAAATACATCTCTACCTGCAAGGTCAATAGCTGTTGCCATTTTGAAGTTTAAATCGATATTCGCTTTGCCGGCAGATACTAAAGCGTGAACAACTTGGGCTACTCTACCGCCTGCTAGGTAATGTGCTTCAAGTTCGTTGCGATTGAGAACTAATCCTGCCTTGGTCCCTTCTATCATAGCATTAACAATAACGCGAGGTGGAACTTTTCGCCAACGCATAAGTATGAGCTGTAATAGAGAAATATGCACTCCAGATACTAATGCAGAAAACCATAAGCCGATGGGTACAAAATATAAAAGTATCCATAATACAATTAGTCCAATAGCGGACAAAAACAAAATTAAAGCACTTCCTTCAAACATAATTTATTTATTTATTTTGGTTTAACAATTAGAGTATTGCCTTCTACATTAATTATTTCTACTATTGTATTGGGTTCAATAATATTATTGTACGATTTTGCTTCGTAATATTCATTTTCAAAATTTACTTTTCCAAAAGGGTTTAGACGAGTAATGGTTATACATTCTTTGCCAATATATTTTGATTTGTCTTCGCCTAGAAAATTTACAGTGCTATCAATGGAAGTATTAAGCATGGCGCGTTTCCATGTTTTTGGTCTTAAAGAAATAATTAAGATGATTATAAAAGCTACTAAACTTATACCTAGGGTATAATGGCCTGTTGTTGTATTTATTTTAGAGTAAGATAAATATACACCTACAACCATTAGTGTAAAGCCTAAGAAACCAACGACAGTTGTACCTGGTATAACTAAAACTTCGAGTATAATTAAAACAATACCTATTAAAATTAAAGCGGATATAATTCCTAACATATAAAAATAAGGTATAATTTATTCAATACTTACAATAATACCCTTTTCTTTAAAGCTTTGAGCAAGTTTTTTAAGGTCATTTAAGTCCCCTTTTTTAATTTCGCATTTGCCTTTGTAATGTGCAATAAGTGCACACTGGCTTGCTTGATAAGGATCGTGATGACACAAATCTACTAATGTTTCGATAATAAACTCAAATGTATTAATGGAATCATTGTGAAGTATTAAATAATGATGATTATGTTGAGTAGATTCGTATATTGTTGACTGTTTTTTAGGAGAAGTTCTCATAAAATTCAATTTTTACAAATATACAATTAAAATTTGAAAATAAAAATATTTTTAAGAAAAATTATAAAATTATAACTTACATATTGTCAGATATATACGAATAATGGTTGATTATTGATTTAGCAATTCCTTGGCTTGTTTAACCGAGATACGTTGTTTGCCGTCGGTAGCAATAATAAACGCATCGGAAAAGCCTTGGTTTAGCAAATTGTTCTTACATTGAAGTGCTTCGTTGTATGTTTTGAATTTACCAGCATAATAAATGGTTGCTCCATCTTCTAACTGTTGATCAATACCATATTGACTTGAAATTTGTACAAACTTAGCAGCAATATCAAATGGAACTTTTTCTTTAAATGAACCAATTTGTACTCTATAAAATAGATTATTAATGTTTATATTGGCAACATTGTTGACATTAACGGGTTCGTAAGTGTTTTGAGTAGTAGGGAGAGTATTTATAACATCAGATTGTTGAATTACTGCATTGGGGTTCATTGCTTCGATGTTTGCCGCTTCGGCAAGGGTTATTTTTTGTCCTTTGTAATATGCAGAGACAAAAGCATCGGTGATTCCTAAAGCAACAATTTTATTCTTTTCGTTTTCAGCATCTTTGCGATTATTAAACTTACCTACAAGGTATCGAATAAAGTTGTATGCATGATCTTCGTACAATGGAGTTAAATTTTTAAGTGATGCGTGAGTTACAGGAGTTTTGTAAACGCCTATCTGAACAGTATAAAAAAGTTCTTGGGTATTGTTAACTAAGGTTCCTAATACAGGCTGGGCATTTACATTTTTGTTTTGAAGATTGTTGGGGGCGTTTATTGCTGCTATATTGGGTGCAACGGAGGTAACCATTTTAATTTTTTCGGCTTCGTTTTGAACTATTTGTTCGTACTCGCTTGATGAAGATTGTTTAATTATTTGACGAGCCTCAAAAAGGCTAATCCGTTTACCATTATAAAAAGCAACTACAAATGCATCTTTGTATCCCATTGGTCTGACATAATCGCGTACCATAATAGCAGCTGCTTCGGAGTAGAACATACCAACGAAATATCGGTAATATTTACTGCCTTCAAGTTTTTCGGCACTAACAGGCGATAATCCGGTAAAAGCATTTGGTTTAACAGGAGTGTTAAATGCTCCAATTTGAACTTTAAATACTAAACCTTGGGGCAATGGCGGATTGATGGGAATAGGATTGGCTTCGTTGTAAGGACTTGTGGGCATAAAGCTAAAGCCCATGGGGGTGGTAATATTGGTTGGTACTATGCTTGCGTTTTTGTTGATGGTAGCTTGATTCGTTTTTGTAGTTGATGTGTTTGTGTTAATCTCATTATCTTCGGGGTGAAGTATTTCTTCGTTTTTATTATTTAAATTTTCAGTTAATATTTTATTTTTGTCAGTATTGTTTTCGTTATTGATGTTTTGATTTTGTGCTGGGTTATCTTGTTGGTTATTTGTGGGGTTTTGCGCTAATATTTCGTTTTTCTCGTTATTATTTTCATTATTGATGTTTAGATTTTGTGGTGGGTTATCTTGTTGATTATTTGTGGGGTTTTGCGCTAATATTTCGTTTTTCTCGTTATTGTTTTCGTTATTGATGTTTTGGTTTTGTGGTGGGTTATCTTGTTGGTTATTTGTGGGGTTTTGCGCTAATATTTCGTTTTTCTCGTTATTATTTTCGTTATTGATGTTTTGGTTTTGTGGCGGGTTATCTTGTTGGTTATTTGTGGGGTTTTGCGCTAATATTTCGTTTTTCTCGTTATTGTTTTCGTTATTGATGTTTAGATTTTGTGGTGCGTTATCATTAGTATTTTGTGTTTTATTTTTTTTAGCATTTTCTTGTTCTATTTGTGCAAGTTCATCTTTAGTAATAGGAGTTACATTAGCGGGTGTTTTAATGACGATTAATTCATTGATTGATTGTTTTTTGGGATGTTTTTCTGCATATTCTTTAATTTCTTCTTCGAGTGGTTTTAATTTTAAATATAATCCAAATGCTTTTTCTTGTTGTTCGATGGCAGATTTTTCGAGTGAATCGGCTTGCAATAAGTAATTATATGCGATGTAAGGGTTTTCGGTAATAAACGATTTTTCTCGTAGTTGTTTTGCTTGTATATAGAGTTTATTAGCATTTTTTTCGAGTTGTTTTCCTTGTTTGGTTTCTTCTGATTTATCTTTAGGTCGTATTTCGGTAAATTTACTTTCGTATAATTTATAGTATGCGTCATTTACATTTTCGGTGAGTTCGGCAGCAGTAAATTTTCTTGAGAAATATTCTTTTTCGAGCTTAGGAATAGATTTTTCGGCTTTTTTCTTTTCGCTTTTGTTGGTAGAATGTTGAGCCATCTCTTTTGCCAAATTGAGTTTACTTTCGTATTTTTCGGCTTCGGTTATTAGTTGGTTTATGGTTTGATGTTTGGCAATAGCATCGTCTAAAGCTTGTTTTTCAATTTCGCTAAGATTAAGATTGGCAATTACACGTTCGGTTTTTATACGAATAACCTCGTCGACATTGACTGGGTTATCGAGTGCTTCGAGTTTGTCGATTTTTGTGAGGTTATTGGTGGCTACAAATTCAACCGGTTCGGCTTGGGTAATGGCATCGAGTGCATATTCTAAGTTGTTAATAGCTTTTTGTTCAAGTGCCATTGCTTTATTCAGAAGAGCTATTTTATCTTCGTTTGTTGCAGCTGCTTTGCTGTTTAGTCGTACTTGCTGAGCTTCGTTGTAATAAAAGTCGGCTTCTTTTAAAAATTGTATTGCTATGGTTTTGTTGTCTTCGATAACATTTTCATTGTTAAGGAGTTGAGTAACTTTGTTGTGATATACATCGTGTTTTTGTTGATTGGCTTTTTCGTACATGTTATGTGCTTCAATTAATAACTGAACGGCTTCTTGTTCTTTTTTATCGACATCTTTTAATATTTCTTTCTTTTTGCTATTGGAATAGGTTTTTGATGCTAGCTGTCGTTTTTCTTCAATTTCTTGGTAAAGAGATTTGCCTTGATTGAGTTTGTTTTCAGCTTTTGCAATTTGGGATTGGTATTGAACAATCTGTTTGTTTTCTTCAGGAGTTAATTCTACGCTGATTGTTTCTTTTGTTTTGATGCTATTATTATTTGTATTGCTGGTAGTGGTAGAGTCGTTATTGGTTTGTGTTACTTGTGCTATATTTTGACGAGATGAAACATAGAGATCGATCGCATATTTTTGTTTTTGAATAGCAATTTGATCTATAATATTGGCTTTTTTGTATAGGTTAATTTTATCTTCGGGAGTTTGAACTAAGTTCGCTTGTTGTTTTAGTTGAGATGATTTCTCTTTAAGTGCTTCTATTTCTTTTTCAACAAGAATAGCTGTTTTTACTTCTGGATTTTCGACATTATAGTTTCTTATGTTGTTAATTATTTGATCGTATATTTGAATTGTATTGTTGTTGCTTTTGTCTATCATGTTGGTATATTCTCTAAAAAGCTGAGATTGTTGGAGTTTCAATTTATTTATGTCATTTTCAGTAGCTTTTTGGTCGGCATTATTGTTTAATGAAGTCTTAATGGTTTCAAGACGTTTTATTTCTTTAGCTATTTCAAAAAGTTTTGATTCTTTTTGTTTTAGTTCGTTTTGTATATTTACTGCATTAGCTAATTGTTGTTTTTGAGCTAATGTGAAATTTATTTCGTATTTATTTTCGTATTTACTTGCTTGCAATATAAGTTCTTCGTTTGAATAGTTCATGGCGGTGTCAACTTTGTTGGCTAGTGCTTTTTTGTATTCGGCAATTTTTTGTTGCGATTGATTTAACGCATTTTTATTTGATTGAAGTTCTTCAGTTAAATAACTTTTTTGTTGTTCTAGTAATTGCTTTTCTTTTTTATCTCGAGTTTTATTTATAGCGTTGTTTATTATCTCGAGTTTCTTTTGTTGTTCATTGACAATATTGGTATAGTATTGAACATTAAATTGTTCTTTTTCAATGTTTTCTACGGTGGCAGAGTTTGTGATGGTTGAATTTGGAATTAATGGGTTGACACCTTTTATGACATATGGGTTATTTTGGTTGGTTTCGGATGTGTTTATAGTATTATTTTGTAATATGGGTTGATTTATATTATTTGAAACAGTATTAGTAGTATTTGTGTTGGGAGTGATGTTGTTAAAAGATTTATTGTTTTTGGGTGTTAAACTGTTGTTGTTTTTTGTATTGGTATTGTTTTTATTTTTTTGTCCAACTTTTTCTTTGACGGTTTGAGCAACAGCTATATCTGCTGATAATTCTTTGTCAAAAATATCTTTTTTAAGTTGATCTTTGGTAATATTTTCTTTCGATAGTTCTTCGTATGATCGGTTGTCGGTGCTTACTTGTTGTGCAAATTCGTTTAAAAATTGATTTTCACTATTTAGATTTTCGATGTCGATTTTGGTTTTTTCAATTAACTCAGCTATTTCTACTTGCTTGGCATCTAAAAAATCGTTACGTTTATTGAGTTCGTCGAGTTGCAATGATAAATAGTTTTTTTCGGTTTCGGAATTTGAATTGGCCATTTTTGTTTCGATTTGTTTAATTTGTTCGTCTATGAGAGTTATACTATCAGAGGTGTTGTTGAGCAGTTGTTCGTATGTGGCGAGCTCATTTTCTTTATTTTTTTGTAATGTTTTTCTTTCTTCGTATGCTTTTTGTAAAGACGAATATTTATTTTGACTTAGTTCAAGACGTTCTTTGTTTTTATTGGCGGCATCTACAATGGCTTCATCTACGGTGCCTTGTTTTTCGATAGCATTTATAAAGTTTTGCGATTTGGCTACATCTTTTTCCATTTCGTTGGCAATTTGCTCAAAATTTTGAGCAACGTTGTAGGCAGTAATAGCTTGTCGTTCTAGCTCCTCAGCATCATTAATGAGTTGATAAACTTCTTGTTTCGCTTGCTCTGCCTCAACCGGATCGGTTATGGTTTTAATTTTTGCATTTTTTTCGTATGCCTCTTTGCGTTTTTGATTTGCTTTTTCGTTTGTCTCTTTAGCTTTTATGTAGGCTAATTGGCTTTGACGTTTTATTTCGTTAGCATTTTTTAATATTTTTTCGTTATCGGCTTTAAGATTATTAGCCACTTCTTGACTTGTTAAATTGGGACTATAAGATATAGGTTTAAAATTATATGGGCTTATAGTTATATTGTTATTGTTGTTCTCGTTTGAAGCAAAAATGATGTTCTGTTCGTTTGACTTATTTTTTTGTTTCGATTCTTCAGCTTTTTTTATTGCGGCAATGGACGAGGTTTCGAGTCTTGCAACATTAATAATTTCTTCAATGTCTTTAAATTCACGTTTTATAGGGTTTTTATCGACAATTATTTTGTAAACGGTAATGTTATTGTCTCGTGTTTCGCGATTCGATGTAAAATATGCATAAAAATTATCTTTGTCAGTGATGTATAAATAATCGTCGTATGGGGTATTTATGGGGAAATCCAAATTGATTGGTTTCGTCCAAGTCATAGCAGTACTGTCGAATTCAGACTTAAAAATATCGTATCCCCCCATACTATTATGACCTTTTGACGAGAAATATAAGGTTTTGCCATCAGAATGTAAAAACGGATAGTCTTCATCGTATGGCGTATTGATGATATTGCCTATGTTTTCTGGTTTACTCCATTTGCCGTCGGGCAAGCGTTCGATACGGTATATATCTCTTCCGTTATTTTTGTTATTACCATAACTGCCGTAATAAACAACGTTGGATTTGTTAGGTAAGAAGATAACCATATTGACGGGCTCTTCTTTCTTATCAATAGAGCTTTTTAACTCTTTGGGTTTTATTACTAGCTTACCATCAAATTCTTTTAAATCGTAAGAATAAAAATAATTTTCGCTTTTGATACGGCGATTATCAACCACCGTTAAGTCGCTTATAAATTTTATAAGGTCTAAACCGTTTTGGCACATTTCAATAAGTTTCTCTACCTGAAGTTCTTTTACTAATTTAGAAGTAGCTAATTGTTGAAAAGCATTATAGTTTTCAATGGCTTCTTTAAAATGATAATTTAAATGGTAAGCACGACCTAAATAATATTTTATAATGGGATCGTTGCTTTTGCTATCAGCAAATTGAAGATATTTAATGGCTTTTTCGATAAGTTGATTGGTTTCAATTAAGCATGCTGCATAGTGTAAATTATAGCGATCGTCTTTGGGATATAAGCTTAATAATTGAGAAAATAAGGGAAGAGCTTCAGAATAATTTTTTTCTTGAAAATATTGAAAAGCCTTTTGTTCAGTAATTTTGTCGTCGTTGGTTTGTGCGTGTACTAAACCTCCTATCAAAAACCAATGCAAAATTAAAATTATAAGAAATAATTTTTTGTCTACACGCATTAACAATATTTTTTAAAGTACGAAAATAGATATTTTTTTTTAATTTATCATAGGCTTTTACGAAATTTATAATAAAAGTGTTTTAAATTTCAATATTTGTTTGTATAATTGAAGTCAAAATTTGAATGTTTTATTTAAAAAAATTTATATGAAACGCATGCGTTTAAAATTGATTATTATTTGCTTTGTTTTAGGGTTAATAAGTCGTTTATCGGCACAAAATGACCTAAATTTTAAAATTAATCAATTTAAGCTTGATAATGGTTTAACGGTGATTTTAAGCGAAGACCATAACCAACCAACTGTTTATGGGGTTGTGGTAACGAAAGCGGGTTCCAAAAACGATCCACCCGATGCTACAGGCATGGCTCATTATATGGAACACATGTTGTTTAAGGGAACAGAAGAATTGGGTACTATCGACTGGTCAAAAGAAAAACCATATATTGATAAAATAATTTCGCTTTATGAAGAATTAGGAAAAACAACGGATGCAGAAAAACGTAAAGAAATTCAGAAAAAAATAAACGAAGCATCGGTTGAGGCTAATAAATATGCTATTCCAAATGAATTAGACAAAGTTTTAAAACAAATTGGTTCTACGGATGTTAACGCTAATACTTCATTTGATCGAACTGTATTTCATAATGCGTTCCCATCTAATGAAATAGAACGTTGGATTGAGATATACAGTCATCGATTTATGAGGCCTGTTTTTAGAAGCTTTCAGTCTGAATTGGAAACAGTTTACGAAGAAAAGAATCTTTATTCCGACATGTTTCAATTCAATTTATTTGAGGAATTTAATAAAGTATTTTTTAAAAATCACCCTTATGGTCAGCAACCTCTTATTGGAACTATAGAGCATTTAAAGAATCCTTCATTAAACAAAATGTATGAATTTTTCAATACTTATTACGTTCCTAATAACATGGCATTGGTTTTAGTGGGCGATTTTGAAACCGAAAAAGTGTTACCCATTATAAAAGAAAAATTTGGAGTTTGGAAAGCAAAAGAATTACCTCAACCAAAAATTTGGGAAGAAAAACCTTTTAATGGACGTGAATTTATAGAAAAAAAATTAAGCCCCATAAAACTAGAAATGTTAGGTTTTCGTGCTCCCAAAAGTGGCGATAAAGACGAAATTGCGATGGAAATATGTGCTTCTATGCTCTCTAATTCAAGCCAAACAGGGTTGTTAGATAAATTAACCATTGAACATAAGCTCTTAGCGGCAATGTCATTTTATGAAAGCTATAACGATTATGGTCAATTTATTATTTTTGCCGTTCCAAAAATAATTGGACAAAAACTTGAGGATGCCGAAAAGCTTATACTCGAACAGTTAGAAAATCTTCGTAAAGGTAATTTTAGCGACGAACTATTACAAGCTATTAAACTTGAAAAATATATAGATTTTTCACAACAATTAGAAAGCAATGAAGGCAAAGCCATGTTATTAGCCGAAATGATGGGTCAAAATATTGATATTAACGAAATATATACGATCCTTGATAAGATTAAGCAAATTACCAAACAAGATGTTATAAATGTTGCCCAAAAATATTTAAACGGCAATTACCTCGCTTTCTATTCGCGTATGGGGTCAATGAAAAAAGAAAAATTAGAAAAACCAGGGTTTAAACCGGTAGTATCAAATACCAATGCTACTTCAACTTTTGCCCAAAAAATAGAAGAAATGCCAACATTACCCATAAAAGAAAAATTTATTGATTTTCGAAACGATGTGCAATTTAATCGTATCAAGAAGGGTATCAATATTTACAGAGTCGAAAACCCATACAACAATATTTTTACTTTGAAAATAAAATATGGCATGGGTGAATACTATCATCCATTATTAAAATATGCTTGTCAATTAGCAAATTTATCTGGAACAACGAACAAAACCGTTAGTGATTTTAAATTTGAACTTGCTAAATTGGGATGTAATTTAAATATTTTAAGCGATAGAAGTTATACCACTATTGAAATGTCTGGAATTGAAGATAACTTAAAACAAGCAGTATTATTGTTGAATGATTTTGTACAATCCATTAAAGCTGATGCAAATAAGCTCGAAAATATACTCCAGGGCGAAAAATCGAATCGTAAAATTGAAATGTCCGAACCCGAACAAATTGCACAAGCCTTGTTTCAATGGGTTGAATTTGGGCGAAAATCAACTTTTATTGATAGACCAACTATGAGCGAACTAAAAAAAGTTGGCGTCGATTCGTTAATAAAAGTATTTAAATTGGCTACCACTTTCGAATGCGATGTACATTATATTGGCAAAAAATCGCTCGAAGAAGTTATTTCTATATTAAAAAATAATATAAGTTGGACTCCAAATCCTAAAGCAAGTTTAGCTCCTGCCGATGTTAACATAAATCAATATAGCGAAAACACTGTTTATTTTATTAACGATCCCAAAGCTATTCAAAGCAAAATTTATTTCTTTATGAATCAAAAACCTTTTTACAACGATTTTGAACCTTATATAGACGCTTTCAATGCATATTTTAGTGGCGATTTTAGTGGTTTGGTTTTGCAAGAAATTCGTGAGTATCGGTCTATGGCATATTCTGCTGGTGCTCGTTTCACCATTCCGTCAAAATCGGGAAAAGAAAGTGTTTTTATGGGTTATATTGGTACACAATCAGATAAAACGATTGAGGCAATTCAAGTTTTTGACTCTTTGGTGCGTTTTATGCCTCAAAAAACTGATAGATGGTCGTTTTTAATCAATTATTTAGTTAAATCATCGTTAAGCGATCGACCTTTTTTCCGTAGTTTAAGCGAAACCGTTGTACGATGGAAATTATTGGGCTATCAGCACGATCCCAATCAAGAAAAAATACCTGTGTATTACGATATGAAATTTGATGAAATGTATCGTTTTTACAAAGAAAATATTCAAAATAAACCGATGGTAATTGTTATTGTGGGCGATGAAAAACGTATTGATATGAAAAAATTAACCCAATTTGGAAAAATTAACAAACTCAAAAAGAAAGATGTATTTAGAAATTAATAAGGCATATTCGTTTTGTAAAATTATAAATTGGAAAAATAAAAATACTTTTTTTTAAAAGAAATAATTCTTACCTTTATCAAATAAATTTTTAAACCTTTTTTTCATGAATATTGACAAAAACAAAGTAGTAGAATTATCGTTTCAGCTACATTTAAGTGGTTACGATGGTGAACTTATTCAAGAGTTTGCTAAAGAAGAACCTTTTAAATTTATTTTTGGCGTTGGTCAACTTTTGGAAAGCTTTGAAAAAAAATTAAGTGGACTTTCTGAAGGTCAAGCATTTAAGTTTATGATCCCTGTTAATGAAGCATATGGCGAAGTTGACGAAGAGGCAATTATCGATTTTCCTCCTTCTGCCTTAAATATTGATAAAGATTATTTATATGTTGGTTCTGTTCTTCCTTTTAAAGACGAAGAGGGTAACGAAATGGAAGGTACTATTGTTGAAATCAATGATAATGCTATTAGTATCGATTTTAATCATCCTTTAGCCGGCGAAGATCTTTATTTTGAAGGAAAAATAGAAAAAGTTCGCGAGGCAACTCCCGAAGAGCTTGCTCATGGACATGTGCATTAATAATCTAGCATTGTTAATTTAAAAAAAGCCTCAATCCGGGGCTTTTTTTATTGTCTATTGAAAACAAATGGCTTGGTAATTCGTTTATTGGCTCCCAACATGGTTACGTAGTACATACCTGTTGAAAAAACATTTTCATATAAGTTTATAATCTCCTCACTCGATGTTAGATGAATTTGTTTTGATAGTAGTTGTTGACCCAGTATATTAGTGAATATTAGCTCATAAGTTTTATTAGGCTCTCCACGAACTATAAAATTTTGAGATTCGTTATTGGGTTGAATGGGTAAAATATCTTCTACCCACTCATTGGTTGAACAATCAACGGCAATTACATTGGAAAAGGAAGTGGTACCATCAATATCTATTTGTTTAATTCTATAATAGTTAGTAGTATATGGGTCGTTATCGGTTGCTGTATATGAGTGAATAGCGTTAGTCGTACCATTGCCATCAACATATACCAAGGTCGTCCAGTTTTGAGTGTCGTTGCTTTTTTCTAGATAAAATCCGCTGTTATTTGTTTCGCTGGCTGTTTGCCAAAAAAGATCTACATGGTTTTGATTACAATTTCCGTAAAAAGATAAGTATTCAACAGGTAGTGGTACCGTTGTACTGGCTAATGTTATTAAAATATAATTTAATAATCCTGGATGTACTGTAGTACTTGTAACATAATCTGAAGCAGCAAATACGCTTGTAGAGCGAGGTTGCCAATAAATTGGTGTTCCGTATTGTACTTCTTGAAACATTTGGAGGTTTGCTTCGGGATGTATGTTTAATTCTGCAATGCCGGCACTAGGATTAGCCCCATCAACAAAATAATTGAAATTATTAATAGTAAGGGTTTGCATGGTTGTTGGTATTATTCGATAATAACGATAGACGCTGTAGTTGCTTGTAAAACTGCCAGTACCTTGTAAGCGTAAATGTCCTCTTCTTATTTCGGTACTACCCAAATTACCAGCGGGTGTAAAATTAAGTCCGAAATTAGCAACATTGCCCGAGGGGTTGGTTCGAGTTGTGGTTAAATATCCGGTCCCATAACCTTCGTTGCTGCCGTTTGTTGCTTTAATACGTTTATCGTAAGTTTCGTTAGCTAATGAAGCTGATGAGCTAAGTGTAATATTATAATTTCGCAAATCTAAATCGCCACTTTCCATATAAATTTGATTATTTACTTGTTGATGTTGATTTAAATAAACATCAGCCGAAGTTTTTGCAATTCGTAAATTGTAAAATGGAGTGGCTTGCGATCCTCCTATCTGTGTTGTAGTGTTGCCAATAAACTTTACTGTATTATTTGTTAGTGTAATATTTGCACTAGAATTATTATTCAACCAATGACAATTATTAGATACAATATATCCTGTTGTTCCTGATATTATTCGACCCCCATCTATTCTTAAATAACATTGTGAAAACAAGTACGTCGAAATAAATAAACATAGTATTAAAAATGAATATAACTTCATTTTAAAATTGTTTTAAAACTTTTACGAAGATATATCAAATTTCGTTACAATTTAATGATTAATTTTACAAATTATTTGGAATATGTATAAAATAGCTGTTTTAACTGTAGATAATCAAAATAGTATTTCACAAGTTAGTAAAAACGAACCTGAAATAAATCCTTTACCTTATTTAAAAGAATATATAACTAAACAGTTTTTTTTATCAAAGAATAATTCTTTTCAAATATTAGAAAACATTTATCGCCATTATGATATTTGTTTAAATTTGTGTGATGGTGCCGAAGGTGACGACCGTCCAGGAATTGAAGTTGTGCAGTTTCTCGAAAAAAAAACAATGCCATTTACAGGTGCAGGCTCAGCATTTTATGAACCATCGCGAATCGCAATGAAAGATGCCGCTCTAAAAAGTAAAGTCATGATTCCTGCATATCAATATATACATAAAATTGAGGAGCTTTCAACTTTAAAATTACAGTTCCCAATTATTGTCAAACATTTTAATAGTTATAGTAGCATTGGTTTAACTAAAGAATCGGTAGTTTTTGATTTTGATTCACTTCAGCAGCAAACTCGGCGTATGTTAAAGCTTTATAAAAAAGTATTACTTGAGTCGTATATAGAAGGCGATGAATATACGGTTTTAGTTGCATCGGTAAGCAAAAATGAAGTGAAAGCATATTATCCTGCCAAAATAATTTTTCCTCATGGTGAGCATTTTAAATATTTCGATCTTAAATGGCAAAATCACCATAAAATGAAATATATTCCTTGCCCAAATAAGGGCGTAGCAGATTTGTTAA
The DNA here is from genome assembly GCA_013314715.1 of Bacteroidales bacterium. NCBI lineage: Bacteria > Pseudomonadati > Bacteroidota > Bacteroidia > Bacteroidales > Bacteroidales bacterium. The sequence goes on from JABUFC010000003.1 coordinate 17,147, forward strand.
TGGAGAAGAGTATTGCTATTTATAAAAACATGAATGGAAGTGGTTATGCTCGATTTGATTATAGAATCGATAAACATAACAATTTATATTTTTTAGAACTAAATCCCAATTGCAGTCTTTTTTATCCACCCAACAATGCTTCAAGTGCTGATGAAATATTGTCTTTTAAACAAAATGATAAACAAACATTTGTGAATACAATTTTATCGTATGCTGTGCAACGTTTTCAATAATTATTGAGTCATATATCAAAATCTTGTTTTTAATGCTATCAAAACATTATTTTTGGAGTCTAATTGTTTTATAGATTATGAAATATTTTATTGAGACTTATGGTTGTCAGATGAATGTTGCCGATAGCGAAGTTGTTTCATCTATTTTAAATCAGCAAGGTTATGTTAAAGCCCAAAAGTTAGAAGAAGCTGATATTATTTTAATTAACACATGCAGTATTCGCGAAAATGCCGAAACAAGAGTAAAAGGACGATTGAGTTTATTTTCGAAATATAAAAATGCCAATCATGCAATAGTTGGAGTTTTGGGATGCATGGCAGAACGTTTAAAAGAAGAACTTATTGCTCATAATAAAACGGTTGATATGGTGGTTGGTCCTGATTCATATCGTTTATTGCCTCAACTTATTGAGCAGGCTCGCTCTGGAAAAAGAATGGTAGAAGCGATGCTTTCAGACGACGAAACTTACGAAGATATTATTCCTGTTCGCTACGATAGTAATGGTGTTTCGACTTTTGTTTCTATCATGCGTGGTTGCCAGAATTTTTGTTCGTATTGTATTGTTCCTTATGTTAGAGGAGTTGAACGAAGTCGATCACCTGAAACAATAATAAATGAAATCAAAGATATTGAACAAAAAAATTACAAAGAGGTTACACTTATTGGACAAAATGTAGATTCTTATCAGTATCATGATGTAAATTTTTCATTATTGCTCGAAAAAGTTGCAAAAACTTTTCCATCTCTTAGAATTCGATTCAGTACCAACCACCCAAAAGATTTAAACGACAATGTATTGCATGTAATGGCTCAATATTCTAATATATGTCATCATATTCACTTGCCTGTACAATCAGGAAGTAATCATATGTTGCAGCTTATGAATAGAGGTTATACGCGCGAGTATTATCTTGAACGTATTGCTGCTATTCGAAAATACATTCCTGATAGTGCTATTTCAACCGATATTATGGTTGGCTTTTGCGACGAAACAGAGCACGATCATGAACAAACACTTTCGCTCATGAGAGAAGTAGGCTACGATTTTGCATTTATGTTTAAATATAGCGAAAGAAGTGGCACCTATGCCGCCAAAAATATGACTGATAATGTGCCAGAAAAGTTAAAAATTAAACGACTTAATGAAGTTATTGCTTTACAAAATGAATTAAGTAAAATTTCAAAACAAAACGACGTAGGAAAAATATATGAAGTATTAATTGAAGGAAAATCGAAAAGGTCTGATAAAGAATTTATGGGAAGAAACTCACAAAACAAAGTGATTGTATTTCCTTCAGAAATAACATTAAAAGTAGGCGATAAAGTTATGGTAAAAGTTGAAAAGTACACCTCGGCAACTCTTATAGGAAAAATTATTTAAAGAAAATAGTTATGAACAAAATAGAAGAATTTAGAACCTTTAGAAAACGTATGAATGAGCGGATATTGGCTGCTGATAATAAAGTTATAAAAAGAATTTACAGTATAGATACACTTACATACGAAGATGGAGCATTGAACAAAAAAACAAAAGAAATGCTTGGATTGGTTAGTTCTTTAGTTTTACGTTGCGATGATTGCGTAAAGTATCATTTAGAGCGTTGTTTCGAGCTTGGAGTTAGCGATGATGAGCTTTTTGAAGTTTTTGCTGTAGGAAATGTAGTAGGCGGTACCATTGTAATTCCTCATATGCGTAGAGCAGTCGAGTATTGGGATGAACTTAAAAATAATCAAAAATAATTTAAGAAAATGTTCAAAAATTGAAAAAAAAATATCTATATTTAACCCAATGTTTAACCTAAAAAAGTTTATTTATGATTAAAAAATTTAAGTTTTTAATGTTGTTATTGGCTTCGATGCTAATATTTGGCATTCAAGCATTTTGGGCTCAAACCATCGATCGTTATGCTTTAGATGGAGCTCTTTATTTTAAATTTAAAGACAATGTTCCAATGAATTTTTCGGTTAAAGCCGGTAAGGTATTGCCCGAAAACATTTCATTTTTGAGCGAACTAAAAGACAAATACGGAATTATTTCCGTCCGCAACACCTTTTGGCAGACTACCGATCCTAAACTTCATCGAATTTTTAAAGTACAATTCGAGAAAAAAGAAATGGTAGAGCAATTTATTCGCGATTTGGCTTCACAACCAGAAGTAGAATATGCCGAAAAAGCACCTTATTTTCCTATTCGTTTTACTCCAAACGATTATGGAACTAATGCGGGTAATAATTGGCATTTAACCAAGATTAGTGCACAACAAGCATGGGACATTACTCATGGAAGTGCAACTGTTAAAGTTGCTGTTGTTGATAATGCTATAGATATTAACCATCCCGATATTGCTCCCAAAGTAGATCAAGCTATAGACTTGGGCGATGGCGACAATGATCCTACGCCTCCCAGTACATCTGATATGGTTTGGTCGCATGGTACTCATACATCTGGACTTGCAGTTGCTGCAACCAATAATGGTGTTGGTATTTCTTCAATTGGCTTCGATTGTAAATTAATAGCTATTAAGGCAGGAGCCGATGCCGATGGTGGTCAAGGTATATCGGCTATGTTCGAAGGTATTACTTGGGCTGCCGACCATGACGCTGATATCATTAGCATGTCGTTTGGCGGACCTTCGTTTTTTCAAACCATGCAAATGATAATCGATTATGCATATAACAAAGGTTGTGTTTTAGTAGCTGCTGCTGGCAATAATGGTGATGGAGCTGAAGATCCCAATAATGTTAATTATGTTGGATATCCTGCTGCATGTAATCATGTAATAGCTGTTGGTGCCACCAATGGTAATGATAAGGCAGCCTCTTTTTCTGAATATGGAACATGGATTGACGTGATGGCACCAGGTGGTTATCAAAATGATGGTGGATTTTTGGATATCCTTTTAAATAATAGCGTTTATAGTACATTTGCTGGTAATAGTTATGGCAAAATGCAAGGAACCTCTATGGCTTGTCCTATTGCAGCTGGATTATGTGCTCTTATGAAATCGGTCGATCCTAATATTTCTGTTGACAGATTAACTTATTTCTTAAAAGCTTCGTGCGATAATATTGAATCATTACAAGATGCCAATCATCAAGGCATGGTAGGAGCCGGACGTATCAATGCTTTTAAAGCTGTTAAAATGGTACAAGATAGCATGCAATCGGTATATGCCAACTTTACTTGTTCTGGTAATTTTATCAATGCGGGTGGATATGTTAATTTTACCGATCAATCTGTTGGTAATATCACTTCTTGGAATTGGCAATTCCCTGGTGGTAACCCTTCATCGTCCACTCAACAAAATCCTCAAAACATTGTTTACAATACTCCAGGTACATATGCTGTAACTTTAGCCGTATCGGATGGTACAAATAGCAGTACAGAAACAAAAACCGCTTATATTACAGTACAAGAACCTGCTAATACTGCATGGATTGAACAAGCTAGTGGCTTTACAACTATGTACAGAGGGGTATATCATATTTCTATTGTTAACGATACTATTGCATGGGCTACTGCTGTTGATGGAACTAATGGTTCACCAGTAAATGAATTTACTAAAACACTTAATGGCGGTAATCTTTGGACACCAGGAACTATTACTGTAAATGGTGCATTGGCTCCAGCAAATATATCTGCTGTAAGTGCTACTAAGGCTTGGGTTGCAGAATATCCTACCAGTGGAGTCGGTGGTAAAGTTTATGCTACTTCTGATGGAGGGGCTACATGGGTAAACCAAAATAACGCATCTATGTTTACTAATTCAGCAAGCTTCTTAAATATTGTTCATTTCTTTAATGAAAACGATGGTTTTTGTATGGGCGATCCCATTAGCGGTAAGTTTGAAATTTATTATACTCACGATGGTGGTGCCACATGGACGGCTGTTGCTAGTGCTAATAATCCTGCTGCTCAAAGTGGTGAAATGGGATGGACTGGAGTTTACGATGCATACAATAATATTGCATGGTTTGGAACGAATAAAGGACGTATTTTTAAAACTACCGATAAAGGAGAAACATGGACTGTATTAACTCCTGGATTAACTGATATTCAAAAGGTAACTTTCAATAATGAAATGAATGGTATTGCTCAACAAATAGTTTACAATACTTCTACAGGGGCAATTACTTCCTTAACTATGAAGAAAACAACAGATGGTGGTGCAACATGGAGTAGCGTTACTCCTGGTGCTAATTTCTGGAAATCTGATATTTGTGCAGTTCCCGATATGCCAGGTAAATATTATTCTGTTGGTACCGATGGTGCTGCTTCTGGTTCTGCAAAATACGGAAGTTCATATTCGTTAGACTTTGGAGCAACTTGGACACCAATTGATACTGGCGTTCAATATATTTGTGTAGAATTTTTGAACGATCAAACCGGATGGGCTGGTGGCTTTAGCACCAATGCAACTACGAGTGGTGTTTTTAAATGGGACGCTCAAACTTCGGTTCAATCTATTCAGCAATTGGTAAATATTAGCATTTATCCTAATCCTGCTTCTGAATATTTAAATGTTGAGTCAACTGAAAATATTCGTTCTATTCAAGTTATCAATCAACTGGGACAAGAAATAATGAGTCAAAATGTGGATAGTTTTAAATCGACACTTTTATTACAACAAATGAATAAAGGTTTGTATTTATTAAAAGTTAATACCGACAAAGGTTCAAATATTTATAAGTTTATAGTAAAATAGATTGATCTTAAAAACAAAAAAGAGGCTGTCTCAAAAGGGCAGCCTCTTTTTATTATGGAAAATAAACGGTTACGCTTCCAACTTTTTCGCGAATACCACCGTCTAATGATTTATATTTTAAATAATAAGTGTACATGCCCGATGGAGCTTTTTGCCCTCCCGATTTTCCATCCCAACCGATTGCAGGATCTTGAGTGCTAAAAACAACATTGCCCCAGCGATCAAAAATTTTAAATACAAAACCATCATGATCAACAAAAGCAGTAGATGGTTTAAATACATCGTTTAATTCATCGCCATTTGGACTAAATGTGTTGGCTATAAAAACTCGAGGAAATTGGTACGCACAGGCAATATTCGATTTGGAATGCCCTCTTATACCGTATGGATTCGATGTGCCTTCGATGTATTCAATATAGTAACAAAATTTATTATTGGTAGTTGGGTTTTGCATTACAATATTTGTTAAGTCGTCAAGATAGGAAGTATTTCCGACTGTTTGAGCGTAAATCAAATTTGAATTATTATCGGTGAGTCTGTAAATATAAACAGAATCGATATTCCCTAACCATGCTTGGTAATGATTCCATTGGAGTAAGTTTTGTACTTCTTCATTTCCTTGAGCAGTTAAAACAATATTACTAGCTATATTCGATTCTAAACGAATATTATTGCATTGATCGAATGAAACTAGTTTGTAATAATAATTATGTTCTGGATTAGCAGTCGGATCGGTATATTCAAAATGAGCTTTACCACATAAATTAAAGGAGGTTATAGAACTATAATTAATGCCATCGGTTGATCGCCACAATTGATACCGGCATATGGTTGCATTAGTGTCGAGCGTAAAACTTACTTTAATTGAATTATTTTCAACCGTTGCAAAATCGGCATTTATAAATGATGGCAAATTAGGTAAGTTTGTAAAGAAGCAAGTTTTATTGGACGATGATGTTTTATAGTCATTGCTAATAGCACGTATAATGTAACAATAAGAGGTATTGTCTTGCACGTCCATATGGTAATATTGATTAGTACTACCATTGACGGTAGCTAATAATTGCCAGTTGCCGAAATCTTGGCTTACAAATATTTGATACTCTTTGACACCTTCGGTCCAATTAATATAACGGTTCCAGTTTAAACGTATAGCAAAATGGCAATTGATGCTATCTTGATAAGGGAAGACATAAATTGAATTATGATAAGCATTGGCAGGAGTCATAGGGCTATAATTACCCGCATGGTCGTATGATGCAATGCGATATAATTCGGGGTGAAAATTACCAGCAGCAGTATTGTCAATATAAGATGTTGCTGGAGCAGGAACATTGGCAATAATTTGCCATAAAGCATTTACCGAACGATATATTATATATCCCGCTACATCGGGAGAGTCGCATGGAAACCATGAAACAATAATACTTCCGGTATTTATATCGTAAACACTTACGCTGTCAATTTTGGGTATATCAGGTGGAATAGTGTCTTGTGCATTGATTTTGAATGCAAAACTAAGCATGAATATTATTAAAAAACTCCCTCTCATATTAACAGAAATTACCAACTATCACTTCGCTATAACCCTCTTTTAAATAACGTTGAGCTATGGATAATATTTCTTCTGGACTTATTGTTTTTAAATGATTTAGATATTGTTCAAAATGTTCCATTCCAAGATTTAGGTCGTCTAATGATTTATAGGCTTCCATAATATTAAAACACCCGTCGAAAGTACGAAGAAATTCTCCCATTAAGTATGAACGTGCCTGCTCTAATTCTTCATTACTTACTTTTTCGGAACAGAATTGATGAATTACTTCATAAATTGCATTAAGTGCATTTTGAGTATGTTTAGAAGCGACTTCGGTTGTAATTACTATGTATCCAGTTTCTTTGAGACTTATTATAAATGCTCCAATACCATATGTATATCCTCTTCGCTCTCTAAGCTCTTGCATAAGTCTTGAACCAAAATAACCTCCTAAAAGGGTAATAGCAATTTGTAAGGCATTAAAATCGGGATGATGTTTTGAAATGGTAAGCTTACCTATTCGAATAGCACTTTGAACGGCATTTTCTTTTTTAATAAAAAGTTTTTGTGAAGTGTTCGGATTAAGTTTTGGTATAAATGGTAAAGTATTGGTAGAATTCGAAAAATAAATACTATTCTCTATGTATTTTAAATGTTCTTCCATTACATCGCCAGAAATAAAAATGCGAGCATTATCTTTATGGTATAGACGTCTATAATGTTCATTGAGTTGCTTTGTAGTAATTATATCAAAGTCGTTGAGTTCGTATAAACGCCCGTAAGGGTGATCGTTGCCGAAAATTAATTGTTTAAAAAATCGGCGTGAAAGTTGGTTTACATTGTTGAGTTCAATTTGAAATTGCTTACGCTTATTGGCTTTAAGTGTATTGAAATCATTTTCATCAAATTTAGGTGAGCTAATTAGTTCTAATAAAATATCCCAGGCTTTATTGAAATGCTTAGATAGGCATATCATTGTAAGGTTTGAATAAATAATGCCATTAGAAGGAACTATTTCAGCGCCTAGAAAATCGATCATTTCTGCTATTTCGGTGGCACTATGTTTATGTGTGCTTTCTATAAGTAACGCATTGGTAAATAATGAAACTAAAGGATTATCGTTATAGGCTTCACCAGCTGAAATTGATAGGTCGAATTTTATAAGAGGTTGACTAGATCCGGTTATTATTGAACAGGGAATATTGGCCAATGAGCATCTCTGAACCTGGGGAATAGGTATGTCGATTATTTTTTTTATGTTTGGTATGATAGAACGGTCTTTCATGCTTTTTCTTTTTGATAATATAATACAATCGATTTGTCTATTATCATTTCGCTGTCAAATATGTTAAAAATAGCTTCTAATGAAACATTAGAATATTTTTCCATTTCATGATTAATAAGTTCAGCATCGCCAATAAATTCATAAAAAGCGAGATTTTCGGCTCTTGACATTAAATTTACAAGCGACGAATAATAATTGGTTTCGTATTTATTTTTGACTTTTGATAATTCGTATTGATTAATAGAATTCCTAGTTTTTTTTATTACTTTCCAGATGGCTGCTTCTGCTTGCTCGAGCGTGTAGTGGTCGTGAATTTTACCTTCAATAATAATAAATCCCTGATCTAACGATCCTGAAATATAACAAGTGATGTCTTGAAAGATATTTTCTTTAACAACAAGTTCTTGATAAAGCCTCGACGATTTGCCATTGCCTAAAATATCTGAAATCATATCGAATGCGTAATAATGAGGATCTTGGCGGTTCGTCATTAAAAATGCTATGTATATGGCAGAAGCAGGCACGTCGCGTTTTACTTGCAAAAAAGTTCGACTTTTTTTAAATGGTTCTTTGGGTAAACTTAACGGCTGAATGTATTGTTTTGGAATATCTTCAAACCATTTTACAACCATTTTTTTTACATTATCTACATCAAAATTTCCAGCAATAGAAAGAATGGCATTATTGGGGGCGTACCATTTTTGGTAAAACTTTTTAACCTCGTCTAAGGTTGCTTGTTCAATATGAGAAGGATCTTTGCCAATAGTTGGCCATTGATACGGATGTTGGGTGTAAATTAGGGGACGCAAAAGCAATGATGTATCACCATATGGTTTGTTTAAATATCGTTGTTTAAATTCTTCAACAACAACTTTACGTTGTGTCGAAAGTGATTTTTCGTTGATATTAAGCAGAAACATACGATCGGCTTCAAGCCAAAGAGCGGTTTCAATATTTGTGGCTGGTAGATTAATATAATAATTTGTAAAATCGGTATTAGTAAAAGCATTATTTTCGCCACTTGCTTGTTCTACAATACTATCGTATTCGGGAGCATTTTGTGAGCCGCTAAACATTAAATGTTCAAATAAATGAGCAAAGCCTGTGCGTTGAGGGTTTTCATTGCGTGAGCCAACTTTATATAGAATATTTACAACAGCCAGTGGAGTGTTTTTATCTTGATGCAAAAGAACGGTTAATCCATTAGTTAAAAGTAAACGTTCAAAAATAATTTTACTCATAGTTTATTTAACAACCTGATTGATGATAATAGCACTAGCAACTCCTAATCCTAAACCAATAAGTCCGCCTTTAATGGTATTGTTAATCCGTTTTTGAGTTGCTACCTCGCGATATCCTGCAATAAAATAATTGTCGTCTTTATGTTCAGGATATTTTTCGATTACTTTTTTTTCTTTGTAATTAAACAATCCGACAATAGTAGAATTGGCTGCTGGTACAAGCGGAGCAAAAAAAACATTCAATCCGAGTAATGAAGGTACTGCATATATTGAACCTGTTCCTGTAATAATACCCGAAACGGTTGAAAATGGTGAATGATAGTTTTCATGAGCTATAAATTCACCTCTGATAAAACTGCGCATTTGTTCGACAGTAAAATACGTTTTGCCAATTGTAGTTGATTCGAAAAAAACTTTTTCTTTATTTTTTGAGTCAACGATTGAAAATACATATTCTAAACCAATTTGTTTTTTCTTATTTCGTTTGTTTATGTATGTTAAAATACCATCTTCAACATTAATGGTATATTGTGAACTTATTAATCGTTCACCGCTAAGAAACCAAATGGTGTCTTCTTGTGCATAAGAGGTTAAATTGTATAACCACACAAAAAAAGTTAATAAAACAAATAGTTTCATATAAATAATATTAAAATTCATTTTTACTGAGTTAGAGTTAGGAAATTTTTTATATATATTTTATACCTTTACCGCATAAAATAATTTGTAAAACTAATAATTTTTTATAAAATATGGAAATAGATGTATTTGAATCTCGTCATTTAGGACCTCGTTCAACAGAGGTTGAAGAAATGTGTAAAACAATAGGAGTAAGTAATTTAGATGAACTTATAAGCAAAGTTGTACCAACAAATATTTTACGTAAAAGTAAATTAAATCTTCCTCCTGCAATAAATGAAACCGAATATTTAAAACGTATAAAAAAAGTTGCTGGAAAAAATAAAATGTACCGTACTTTCATTGGTATGGGTTATTACGGAACTCACATGCCAGCCGTTATTCAACGCAATATTTTAGAAAACCCTAGTTGGTACACTTCGTACACTCCTTATCAGGCAGAAATTTCGCAAGGTCGTTTAGAAGCCCTTTTGAACTTTCAAACAGTTATAATTGAGCTAACAAAGATGGAGATAGCGAATGCGTCTCTTTTAGATGAAGCAACCGCTGGAGCTGAAGCTATGATTATGATGTATAATAGCCGTTCTCGCGATGCTGTTAAACGCAATGCCAATAAAATTTTTGTAGATAAAAATATTTTTCCACAAACTCTTGCTGTTATTAAAACGCGTGCAGTTCCTTTTGAAATAGAGGTTGTTACAGGAAATTTTAATGAAGTAAACACAGATGATACATTTTTTGGTGCCATAGTACAATACCCTGCTGCCGATGGTTCTATTCCTTCTTACGAAACATTTGCAAAACAATTGCACGAAAAAGGTCAAATGTTAGCAGTGGCAGCTGATATTTTAAGCCTAACTCTTTTAACTCCTCCAGGTGATTGGGGAGCTGATATCGTATTTGGCTCAACCCAACGTTTTGGTATTCCTATGGGGTTTGGTGGTCCTCATGCTGCCTATTTTGCTTCGAAAGAAGAATTTAAACGCAATATGCCTGGACGCATTATTGGTGTCTCAAAAGATGCTAAAGGGCGTCCTGCATTGCGTATGGCATTGCAAACAAGAGAACAACATATAAAACGTGAGCGAGCAACTTCTAATATTTGTACAGCACAGGCATTATTAGCTACGATGGCTGGTATGTATGTAGTATATCATGGATACGAAGGTATTAAGAATATCGCTTTGAATATTCATTCACTTACTGCTACTTTAAGAGAACAATTGCTTGCATTAGGTTATACCACTAATGAAACATTTTTCGATACTTTAACCATTCAACTACCCCCAAATGTAAAGGCAGAACAAATTAAGGAAATGGCATTAGCTAAAGAAATAAATTTAGCTTATATAAACGATGCTACCATACGTTTGTCGTTAGATGAAATTACAACCATTGATGATGTAAATGACTTAGTAGATATTTTTGCAAGCGTTCAAAATAAAGCAAAAACTAATTATAGCCTATCTTCAAAATTGTATATTCCATCGTTAAGAAGCGATAAAATATTAAATCAAAATGTATTTAATGCATATCGTTCCGAAACCGAGATGATGCGTTACATTAAGAAATTGGAACGAAAAGATATTTCACTTACTCACAGTATGATTTCGCTTGGTTCGTGTACAATGAAATTGAATGCTGCATCCGAAATGCTTGCTTTAAGTTTTCCCGAATTTGGCAATATTCACCCATTTGTTCCCAAAGACCAAGCAGACGGTTATTATCAAATTATTGATGAGTTAGGTAATTATTTAAAAGAAATTACTGGTTTTGATGCTATAAGTTTTCAGCCAAATTCTGGTGCTGCAGGTGAGTATGCAGGTTTAATGGTTATTCGCAAATATCATGAAAAACAAGGAAATCGTCATAGAACCGTGATGTTGATACCTTCATCAGCTCATGGAACTAACCCTGCAAGTGCCGCCATGGCGGGTATGGATATTGTGGTTGTTAATTGCGATAAAATGGGAAATATTGACGTAACAGACCTTAAAACTAAAGCCGAACAATACAAAGATAAATTAGCTGGTTTAATGGTTACTTACCCCTCGACTCATGGTGTTTTCGAAGAGGCTATAAAAGACATAACTCATATTGTCCATGAAAACGGTGGTCTAGTGTATATGGATGGTGCTAATATGAATGCACAGGTTGGTTTAACAAGTCCAGCCGATATTGATGCTGATGTTTGCCATCTTAATTTACACAAAACATTTGCTATCCCTCATGGTGGCGGTGGACCAGGAGTTGGACCCATATTAGTTCGCAAAGAATTAGCTGAATTTTTACCACAACACCCCATAATTGAAACGGGTGGTAAAAATGGTGTCGAAGCTGTTGCTGCTGCTCCATTTGGAAGTCCATTAGTATTGCTTATTTCACATGCATATATAACTATGATGGGACCTGAGGGCTTAACCAATGCTACCAAATATGCTATTTTGAATGCAAATTATTTAGCTGCTCGCCTTAAAAAGTATTACGATATTTTATATACTGGTACAAGTGGCTTTAACGCTCATGAAATGATATTAGATTGCCATAAGTTTAAAGATATAGCTCATGTTACTGAGATCGACATTGCCAAACGACTTATGGATTATGGTTACCATGCGCCAACGGTATCGTTTCCAGTGCATAGTACTTTAATGGTTGAACCTACCGAAAGTGAGTCAAAACAAGAACTCGATCGTTTTATTGATGCTATGATCAATATTTATCATGAAATAATGGAAATTAAAGATGGAAAATATAATTTCGAAGACAATGTTTTAGTTAATGCACCACACCCAGCCGAAGATATCATTTCCGATGATTGGAATCATAGCTATTCACGTAATAAAGCAGCATATCCATTGACTTGGGTTAAAGAAAATAAATTTTTCCCCGCCATTGCTCGCATAGACGATGCATATGGTGATCGCAACTTAGTATGTACTTGCACACCGATTGAAGAATATAAATTATCAAAATTAGAATTTTCGACTATATAAAAGCATCGTTAGTCAAAATTATTTTTTTATTTAAAATTTGAAATTCTACCACATAATTGGGCGTCAGAAAATATCTGACGCTTTTTTTTTGGAAACTAATTTTAATATTAACCGTAAAAATACTTGACATGTATTAGAAAAAATACTTAATTTGCATTATGAATTTTTTATTGTCTTATATTGAAAAGCATAAGTCAAAAAATTATTATAAAAATTATTATTATAAAAATAGTTTTTATAATTTCGATTTTTTTGAGCGATATACTCAAATAAAATCTTTTGATAATCAATTTTATTATAATCAGCTAATTTTTTTTAAAGGCAAAATTGCCTTTAACATGTCTATTAAAGAAGTTCAAGAATATATAGGTAAACCTAGATTTACGAGTCAATATGATAATATTTACAATTATAATATTTTACACTATAAAAATTCAATTCAGTTATTAAAAAACCGTTCGCAATTACATTTTTACAATCATACTTTTTTCTATGGCATACAAATATTTCCTTATTTAACTACCAATCAGAAGGATGAAATTTTTAAGTTATTGGAAATTAAATATGCACTTCCTATAAATGTTGAATTGCCTTTAAAGATAGTTGATCTCGATAATAACATATTATTTGTTTCTAATAATGTTTATTTAACACTTGAATATATTTCTGGTAATACTCAATTACTGCAAAATTTGCAATTTGAATATGCCAATTGGCAAAAAAATAAAGAAAAACACGAGAAAGAAAAAATTCAGATATTATTAGAATCATTGTAAGCATTAAATAATTTCGACACCTATCACCGTGATATCGTCAACCTGATCGAAATTTTTTTTCCATTCATTTAAAAAAGCGAGCATAGATTCGTGTTGTTGTTTCATTCGAAGCATAGAGGTGTTAATTAAAAGCTGTTTAAAGTTCTTGTACATTAGTTTTTTACCTTTATCGCCGCCAAACTGATCGGCAAAGCCATCTGAAAAGGCATAGATTCTATCCCTCTTATTTAACTGAAATTCTTGAGGTGTAAATTTGTCCATTTTATCGTATATAGAGATAGGCATTTTGTCGGGCTTTAATTCGAATAAATGAAATTGATTGGAATCATGGTTTATGGGTCTAATTATATAAATAGGATTATTGGCTCCTGCATATTGCAGTAAAAGTGAGTCGAGATGAATGCTTACAACAGCCATGTCCATTCCATCTTTTAATTCGCCGACTTCAGTAGATTGTCGAAGCGTTTTTACAATATCTTTCCTCAATCGACGCAGAATTACTGCCGGATATGTAATAAATTCTTTATTTACGATTTCGTTAAGCATCGATATGCCTAACATACTCATAAATGCTCCAGGTACTCCATGTCCCGTACAATCGGCAACTGTTAGTACTAATGTGTTTTCGTGTTTCATGTGGGTCCACCAGTAAAAATCTCCACTTACTTTATCGCGTGGCATAAAGAGTATAAAATGATCGTTAAAATATTTTGAGAGTGTTTTTTCATCTGGTAAAATAGCTTTTTGTATATTTTGTGCATACTCTATGCTTTGATTTAAAACGTGGTATATTTCTTCGATTTTTTCTTTTTGTTTTAGAATTTCAGTTGTACGTTCTTTGACCTGTTTTTCAAGTTCAATATGTTTTTTACGTAAAGATAAAGTTCTTATGCGATAGGCATAATAAAGACTAAAAATAAAAAGAATAGCAATTAAAAGTCTAAACCACCAAGTTGTCCAAAATGGAGGTACAATTTCAAATGAATATACAATTTCATTTTTTGTCCATAATCCCTCATCGTTAGATGCTTTAAGTTTAAATGTATATTTTCCTGGTTCTAAATTAGAATAAATAGCTTGTCGGCTAGATGTAGATGGATTCCATTTTTTATCAAATCCTTCAAGTATCCATGAGTAGGTAACTTTTTTAGGGTTTTTGTAGCTAATTCCTACAAATTCGAATGTTATATGATTGTTTTTAAAAGATAACTTTAGATTTTCGGGAATATGATACCACGAGGTAGTTTTAAAATGATATTTATTCCAGTTTGTTTTTTTTGAAAAAAGTTTTATGTCGGTGATGTGCGTAATGGGTGGAACACTATTGATAATATCTTCGTTATAGCTATATTTTAAGAGCCCATTATTAGTAGCAAACCATAAATTATCGCGATGGTCCATAATAGAACCGTTGAGATTCATTTCTAATGTTTGTAGACCGTCGTCGGTATCGTAGTGTCGAATTACAATTTGATGATTTTTATTGTAGGGATATAATATCATTTTATCGAGTCCTAAATTAGTTCCAATCCATAAATTACAATGATTATCGGCTTGTAAAAAATAAACTAGCTTTGAAGAAAGTCCATGCGATTCATTTAGCCATACAGGATTTTTTGTGCTAATATTCATTACACCATCGGTTTGCGATGCAATCCAAATATCTCTAAAGCAATCTTCGCATATAGAAGCGATTATTTTATTTTTTAAATGATTTTCTAACACAGAATAAAATTTACCATTGCGTTTAACAAAAACTCCTTTGTTGCGTGTAGTAACCCATAATTCTTTTTTTGAAGAGAAAAGTAGCTTTTGCACAAAAACTTGACCGGTATCTCCTTCGAATAATGGGTAATGAATAGGGTCTAATTTATTAGGTAAACAAAAATATAATCCTTTGCTCGAAGCAATCCAAATAGTATCGTTATGGTCTTTAATAATGTCGTCTATTCTTGTTTCGCCTTGGTTAAGTTTTATTTTTAGCTGTTCAAATGTCCATGTATTTATTTTAGGGTTATAATTAGCCATGCATAGCCCATGTTTAGCCGTACCTAAGAGCATTTTGTATTTATTAATTTCAAAAATTTTTCCTATAAATAAATCGGGTAAGCCTTCTTTTAAGCCAAAGCGTTGTATAATAGTATCTTTAGAAATAATTGAAAGTCCTTCGCCAATGGTACCAGCCCAAATACGATGTTCGGAATCTTCGGTAACGCCCCATATTTTGTTGCCTATCATTCCGTTTTTAGTGTGATAATTAATAAAACTTTCACCTCTTAATATGCTTAATCCACCAAAAGAACTGCACCATACATTATTTTCATGATCAATGAATAGGGAGGTAGGATCGTTTATGAGCCCATTCTTTTTTCCAATTTTTCTAAAATAATCGGGGTTTGATAACTTTAAACATATTAAATAACTTTCTGATTCACCTTTCCATTTTGCTATTGCCCAAATTTTAAATTTGCTTATTTTTATTTTAAGGATAGATGCGTTTTGGGTAAAATATTTTCTGAATGGTTTTAAAGATAAGTTGTTAAATAAAAAAAAACCTTTATTGGTTCCAATTAGAATTTCGTTATTATCGAGTTCACATGCCGAAAACACTCGAATAGAATCTGGCATTATAATTTTATTCATTCTTTTATTATGAAACCAAAATAATGATCCACCATAACCAATGAAAGTTCCGATATTTTTTGTTTGTAGTACGAAATTATTTAAATCGCGTTGTTGAAAAATACTTATTTCGTTTTTATGTCCTAAATTGTATGGTAAATGCTTGAATTTAATAATATTATTTACCAGTGTTGCTATATTTAACCCACTATCGGTCAGTATCCACATAAGGTTGTTATTGGCTTTTTCTAATGCCAGCACAGTTTTCCCAAGTTTGGGGTCTTGGCACGATAAAAAATGATCGCCATTGAAAACATTTATTCCTTGTGACGAACCAATCCATATATTGCCGCTAAAGTCTTCGGATACGGATAATAATCTTGAATAATTTAATCCAAATTTAGACGTGTAGTTCAAAAATTCAACTCCATTAAATTTAGATAGACCACCTCCTGTTGCTAACCATACATTTCCTTTACTATCTTGAATAATATCGTTAACAAATTCGTGTAATAATCCGTCTTCAATAGTATAGTGTTTAAAATTATAATTTTGAGCAATAATATTTTTTGTGCTAACAAAGACTAAAAATACTATTACAATAATTCTAAACACAATATGAATTTTAATTACATAAAATTAAAAAAATACCTTTTGTAAAAAAAATTAAAACTGATTATTTTTTCTAATCCAAGCCATTTTAATAGCAGTTTCGGCACATTCGCTACCCTTGTTACCATATTTGCCTCCGGCTCGCTCGAGTGCTTGTTGTTGATTTAAAGTTGTTAAAACTCCAAAAATAAAAGGGATGTCGTATTGCAGATTAAGTTCGGTAACTCCTTGCGTAACACTATTGCAAACGTAGTCGAAATGTCGTGTTTCGCCTTGTACAACACATCCCAGCATAATAATAGCATCGTATTTCATTGTATTAGCAAGCCATTGTGCAGCTTTAGTAAGTTCAACACTGCCCGGTACCTTCACTACTGTAATATTTGATTTTTTTACTTTAGCTTTTTTTAAAGTTTCGAGTGCTCCTTTTAATAAGGATTCGGTTACTTCGGGATTCCATTCGGCAACTGCTATTCCAAATGAAAAAGGAGAACCATTAAGTAGTTCTCCTTTTTTGTCTTTTTTTAAATATGTAGCCATTTTTTTAAAGTTCGTCTTTATTTAACTTTATTTTAGCACGCGTAATATATTTTTCTATTTTGCGTCCTTCATTGGTTCGGTTATATTCCTTTTCAATATATTCGTATATTTCTAATGCTTTATCCCATTTTTCTTGTTTTTCATAAACAAAGCCTAATTTCATTAAATAAAATGGTGATGAAAATTGATTGGGTTTATCGTATGCAGCTTTTTTGTAATTTGAGATAGCATCATCGAGTTTTCCGCTTTCTAAGTAAGCATCGCCCAAAGCACCTTTTGCAGCGGTGTAAAGCAATGGATCGTCGGTGTTATAGTCAGATAAATATTTTATAGCATTATCAAATTGTCCTAAATGTAAATAGCATACACCTGCATAATAGTTTGCTAAATTGCCAGCATTGGTAGAACTATAATCTTCAATTATTTTTATAAAGCCAGGGTATTGACCATCGCCATTAAGAGCTAACTTAAAGGAATCTTTTGCAAAATAATTTTCGGCCATAAACATTTCTTGATGTGCTTCGTCTTCTAAAGGTGCCAAATAACTTTTCTTATATATAAAGTATAAGGCTATAATAATAACTAAACCCGCTACTACATATGTAATACTTTTTTTATTTTTATCTATAAATTGTTCGGTTTTTGAAAGGGTGCTTTCTTCGGTTTCAAGTTCCTTATTTTCAATGCTTTTATTGTTTTCTTCCATATTCAAAATGATTCTTTTTTTTGAAGTTGCAAACGTACTTATTTTTTGACAAATTTACAAATTTATGTGAGCATATATTGAAAAAAACTTTATACTTTTTGAAAGTACAATAAAAAGATGTTAAAAATATATAAATGTAATGAAAGATATTTGTATTTAGAATAATTCTAAATAAATTTGTAAAAATCGAAAAAATTAAAAGTATGAAACTAGCAATTCTTATTATAGGGGTAATTTTTATAAATACTTCTAATAGTCAAACAACTATTTATGATTTTACTGTTAATGATATTAATGGTAAAACTTTTAAATTTAATGATTTAAAAGGCAAAAAAATAATGATAGTTAACGTAGCGAGCAAGTGTGGATTTACGCCACAATATGAGCAACTACAAGCCTTGTATGATAAATATAAGGATAAAAATTTTTTAGTTATAGGATTTCCTGCCAATAATTTTCTAAATCAGGAGCCTGGGACAGCCGAAGAAATTAAAGCCTTTTGTTCAACTAAATATGGGGTAACTTTTCCATTGATGGAAAAAATTAGTGTAAAAGGTAAAGATATGCACCCTATATATCAGTGGTTGACACAAAAAGAAAAAAACGGACTAATAGATGCTCCTGTTCAATGGAATTTTCAGAAATTTCTTATCAATGAAAAGGGGCAGATAGATCAAGTGCTTGCACCTCGTGAAAGTCCTATGAGTGAAAAAGTTATTAATTGGATTGAACATTAATTTTAAAAACACTTTGTTATGAATATATTAATTGTAAAGTACCTGCCTGCAAGAGAATTTTCGAATACTGCCATTCTTTTAAATTGTGCAAAACAGCAAATAAATGGTAGTCATCAAATTGAAGAATTAGATTTAGAGACAGTTCCTCCGCCTTATTTTGATTATGGTATATTGATGAATTATTATCGTAGAAACTATCAGGGCAAGGAATTATCTAAAGACGAAAGTAGTAAAATGCTTGCTATGGACAAGTTAGTGTCGCAGCTTAAAAGAGCCGATGTGGTTATATTAGCTTCGCCTATGCATAATTTTGGAATGCCTGGAATTGTGAAGCTTTGGTTTGATGCTGTTATGCAAAAAGGTGTGGCATTTGACTACGGCGAAAAAGGACCAATAGGTTTATTCAAAAATAAAAAAGCTTTAACTATTTTTACAAGTGGTGGCGAATATTCCAATTGTCAAGTAAGTTTAAACTACCCCGAATGGGATACTTATACCTTTTTGTCAAAAATTGAATTTAAATTCATGGGATTTAGTCAAGTTGAAGTAGTATCGGCTGCGGTAGCTAATCCACATAATAAAGATAAAAATATATTTGCTGCTAAAAACAAAATAATGCAAATATTAAAAGACTGGAAGCTAAATTAATAATCTATATTTTTTTTGCTAATTGATAGAAGGCTTTTAAGCCTTCTATTTTTTTTTCATCAAAATGAAAGCTTATGTTAAAGTTTAAGTATTCATATAATGCTTGGTTAAAATTTGTATATTGAACCAAACTTTCTTTTTTATGTTCAACACCCCATTTTAAAGAGTCAATAAATTTTTTTAACCATTGATGGTCTATTGGGCTAGTTTTTACCCAGTAAGCAAAAACAAAAGGTAAATTGGTGAAAGCGACCCATGCTTGTGCTAAATCTGTTTTAAACAAAAATTTGTTTTCTAAGTATAACGCTCTATCGCCAATAATGAGTCCTGCTGTATTGCCGTTTATTTCTTGTTCAAAATCACTTTGAGTTGCAATAAAAGTTACTTCTTTTTTCCAAAAGTAATGAAATAATATTTTTAGTAGTTTGATAGATGTAGTCGATTGATAATCGAGAAGAATTGTTTTTATGTTTTCAATGGGCACTTGCGAAAACAACATAACCGACCTTACGTTTTGAGTAGCGCCAATACAATAGCCTGGTATTGTAATTGATTCGTCAAAATCTGAAATAGCTCCAGAGGGCATCAAAACAACTTCTGCTTCTTTATTATGAAAAGCTCGTGAGCATAAAGATGGGTATATTTTGTTTAAACTAAATTCATGAGGGTTAAATATACCCGATTGTTCAATTCCATAGATAAATGGATATGTATTAATATACGATACAGCAGCAATTTTATTCATTTAAAACAATGTTTTCGACCGAGAAGGTAGCAGCAACAACTAAGAAAATTGCAACAAATGGCGCCAAAAAATTGCCCAATACGGGTATGATATAAGCTAAATAAAACAACATGCCTAAACCTAATGCTAATCCTTTATTTTTACGTATAATGGCGATGCTTTGTGCAATTGATAGGCCTTTACGCTCAAATGAATAATCGAGAAAAGAAAATCCAAAAAAATATGCATTGATAAAGAAAATAATAATGGCTGCAAAAGGCGAAAGTATCCAACCAATGATAGGGATAAAACTTAAAATTAGCACAAGTATTGTAAGTAATAGTTGAATACCCATGTTTCGTATAGAAAGTAACAAACTCCGTCCAACTTGTTGCATCCAAATGCTTACAGAAAAAGGATAAGTTTTGTTGTTAGTAATTTTTTCGGTTTTCTCAGATATATATGACAATAGAGGAGATAAGATTATTAAAATAATGTAACCACTTAAAAAGAAAAAAATAAAGAAAAACAGTAATTTGAAAAGTATAAACAAAATGCCACGCAGCAAGTAACTTAATAGGTTATAAAACCATCCACTGTCTGAGTTGTTTTGAAGCTGACTTAAAAAGTGATTCGAAATATAATGATAAGTTGAGTCGCCAATTAATACAGTAATGATAAACAATAAGATAAACAACAATAAAGGGACAAACAAAAATACTCCAAAATGTTTAAAAGTAAACGGGATTGCTTTAAAAAATGAGTCTATGCTTTTAGAAATTCCATCGAATAGGCTCATATATTATCGTTTTTTATTCATTTGTTGACGTTGACGAGCCATTTCTTCTAATCGTTCTTGAAAGCGACTTTTTTTAACAGGTTTCTTTTTGTTTTCGTTTATTTGTGCTAATAGTTTTTCTTCATTAACAAAGCGACGTATAAGATACATTTGTCCAAATGTAATAACATTGGCTAAAAAGTAATAGTAGCTTAAACCAGCAGAATAGTTGTTGAAAATAAATAAGAACATAATCGGCATCATGTATGAAATAATTTTCATGCTGGGCATGGCAGTATTTTGAGGATTTAATTTATTTTGTTGATAAGTATAAATAATAGTGCTTATAGTCATTAGTAAGCAGAAAAGGCTCATGTGGTCGCCATAGAAGGGAACGTTAAAGCCAAAATCCCAAATTGAATCATATGACGATAAATCGGTTGCCCATAAAAAGGGTTGTTGTCTTAATTCAAACGATGTAGGAAAGAATTTAAACATTGCAAATAATATAGGTAATTGGAGCAGCATGGGTAAGCAGCCACCCATAGGATTAACGCCTGCTTTTTTATATAGTGCCATTGTAGCTTGTTGACGTTCTAGCGGTTTGTCTTTAGGAATTTTGGCATTAATTTCATCTACTTGAGGTTTTAGTACCCTCATTTTGGCGGTTGCTAAATATGATTTATAGGTTAAAGGGAAAAGTATGATTTTAATGAGAATGGTGAGTAAGAGTATAATAATACCATAACTGCCAATATAATTGTCGAAAAAGTTGAAAACAGGAATCACAATAAAACGATTAATCCAACCAAATATACCCCATCCAAGTGGAATAAGTTTTTCTAAATCGGGTATATTTTGATCTTTCAGCGTATGAAAATGATTGGGACCAAAATAAAATACATAATCTTTCGATTCTAAAGATTTGGCTTCATAACTAAGTGTAAGTTCGGAATTAAATTCTTTTAAAATGCGAGGGTTAGTACCATTATAAATTTTAGATTCAACGGTTGCGCTCGAAAAGGCTTCTTTTGCCATTAATACTGAGCTAAAAAATTGTTGTTTATAGGCAACCCATTTAACTTTTGTAGTTAAGTCTTCTTTTGAGTCGCTTGTTTCGCTTAAGTAATCTACTTCATCTGCGTCGTATTTATAGTAAATAGTAGAATTTGATTTTTCAAAGTCAGCATTTTTTTCAAATTGATGTGCATACATTTTCCAGTCTAAGACCATGTAATCGAGCTTGTTGCCGGTTATTTCGTTAAAGTTCTTAGATTGTATTGTAAAATTGAGTTTGTACGAATTGGGTTCTAGTTGGTAAATAAAATCGATATATTTATTAGAATCGGCTTCTAAACGGAACGTTATTTTTTGAGCTTTGTCTTTAACTTCAATTATCGAATCGTTGGTTAACGCTTTAAAATAAAAGTTTTGTGTTTGAATATTACGGTTTTGAGCAAAAAAGTTTAATCCAAAAATAGTTGAATCGCCTTGCCATAAAATAATTGGAAGTGAGTCGTATGTTTTATATTCTTTTAGAATTATTTGATAAGGGCATCCTCCCTTATTGGTAAATATTATCTTGAGTTTATTATTTTCGAGTGTATAGAGTGTTGTGTCGCCTAAAGCTGCTTTGCTTAGCAAACCATATTTTTCTGTTAATTCTTTTTTTAAAAGTGTGTCGGGTTTTGAAATAGTGTCAGTAGCTTTGAATTCTTGGTTAAGAAGTGTTTGTTTTTTTTGAGCCACTTGAGCCAACGAATCTTTAATAACTTGCTCAATGGAATCTTTTCGATGTTGTGCTTTTGCTAGTTCTTCTTCCGAAGGTTTATTTATAATTCCAAATACAACAAAAATAGCAAAAATTAAGAAAATTCCTATAATGGTATTTCTATCCATAGATACGTTTTTTTAAGAGGGCAAACGTACGCAATTATTTGCTATTTTCAAAATGGTTTCTTAAGAATAGTTTTGAACTTATTATTAACGATTAGAGGATTCTTTTTTTTATCTAACATTTTATGTATTTTTACAAAAACAATATTTTATGGGATATATAGCACAAATTCATGCAAGACAAATCTTAGATTCGAGGGGTATTCCAACTATCGAAGCCGAAGTTTATACCGATAGAGGTATTATAGCACGAGCTAGTGTGCCCAGCGGTAGTAGCAATGGAAAATATGAAGCTTCTGAATTACGTGATCAGGATAAAGGTCGTTTTTTAGGAAAAGGTGTTACAAAGGCTATTTATAATATAAATAAAGCCATAAACGATGAGTTAAAAGGGCAGTATATAACCAATCAGGTGGCAATAGATATGATAATGAACCAGCTAGATGGTACCGACAATAAATCCAATCTAGGGGCTAATGCGATTTTGGCTGTTTCGATGGCTGTTGCACGTGCAGGAGCAATGACCACCAATCAACCGTTATATCGTTATTTGGGAGGTGTAAATGCCAATATGTTACCTATTCCTATGTTGAATATGATTTCGGGTGGAGTTAATGCCAATAACGATATTGATATTCAAGATATAATGATTTTACCGCTTACCGCTAATACTTTTACAGATGCTTATCGGGTGGGGGTAGAAATTTATTTTTATTTACAAGAATTATTGCAAAAAGAAGGTTATTGGTTGCAAGTA
The DNA here is from genome assembly GCA_013314715.1 of Bacteroidales bacterium. NCBI lineage: Bacteria > Pseudomonadati > Bacteroidota > Bacteroidia > Bacteroidales > Bacteroidales bacterium. The sequence goes on from JABUFC010000003.1 coordinate 40,581, forward strand.
TCGCTCGATGGCGGACTCGCTCCTAATCTTGAGTCAAATGAAAAAGCATTGGATTTAGTAGTAGAAGCTATAAAAAAATCAAACCATAAACCAGGCGAAGATGTCGCTATTGCACTCGATTTTGCAGCTAGTCATTTTTATCAAGCTGAAAACGATTCCTATAAATTAAAAAAGGAAAATCGCGTTTTAAATAAACAAGAATGGTTAAAATATTGCATTGAGCTTATAAAGAAATATCCTATCATTGCTATTGAAGACCCTTTAAGTCAAGACGATTGGCAAACATGGAAAGCATTAAGCGATGCCCTTGCTGATAATATCCTTTTAATTGGCGACGATTTATTTGTTACCAATACCGAACGTTTTATTCAAGGTATTACTAATAATGTAGCCAATGGCATTTCTATTAAATTAAATCAGATTGGCACTGTTACTGAAGCTTTAAATACAATACAACTAGCGACTAATTATGGTTACTATCCGGTAATAAGCCACCGAAGTGGTGAAACCGAAGATACTTTTATTGCTGAACTTTGTATTGCTACCAATTCTGGTATTTTAAGAAGTGGTGCTCCTTGTAGAATGGAAAGAGTTGCTAAATACAACCAAATACTTCGTATTGAAGAAAATTTAGGAGGTTCGTCTAATTATCACGGGCAATTTTTTAAATATCGCAGGTAATCTTATATGCAACATTTTATTGAACTTTTAAGGGGAAAAGGCGAGTTGATAGAAATATCAGAATATGTAAACCCCGAACTTGAAATAACCGAGATAGTCGATCGTTTATCAAAATCAAATACTAATAAAGCTTTACTTTTTACAAATAATGGTACTTCATTTCCTTTGCTAATCAATGCTTTTGGTACCGAACAGCGTATAGCATATGCTTTACATGCTAATTCCTTATACGAAGTTGAAGAAAATATTCAAAGCTTATTTCAAATACTAAAGCCACCAAAAACAATTAAAGATAAGTGGTCATTGATATTAAAATTAGCAAAAATAGGCTCATATATGCCAAAATTTATTAAACGTAAAGGCAAATGCCAACAGGTTGTGCATTTTAATCCTGATTTGAATATTTTACCTATACTAAAATGTTGGCCACACGATGGAGGGAAATTTATTACCTTACCGTTAGTACATACTAAAGATGCTATTGATGGTAAAAGAAATGTCGGTATGTATCGTATGCAAGTGTTTTCTAATAATACAACAGGCATGCATTGGCATATTCATAAAACGGGGGCTCTACATTTTGATGAATATAAAAAGCAAGGCAAAAAAATACCTGTGGCAGTTTGCTTAGGAGGCGATCCTGTTTATACTTATTGTGCAACAGCACCATTACCAGAGGGAATAGATGAGTATATACTTGCTGGTTTATTGCGTAAAAAAAAGGTAAAACTTGTTAGGTGCCTTACTCAGAATATTGAAGTACCAGAAGATGCCGATATAGTGATAGAAGGTTATATAGACCCAAACGAACCTTTGGCAAACGAAGGACCATTTGGAGATCATACCGGTTTTTATTCATTAACTGGGTTATATCCAATATTTCATATAACGGCTATAACTCATAAAAAAGATGCTATTTATCCTGCTACTATTGTAGGCATTCCACCTCAAGAAGATTACGGGTTTATTAAAGCATCGGAGCGTATTTTTTTACAATTTCTAAAAAATACTTTATTGCCCGAAATTATTGATATGCGAATGCCAGCATATGGAGTAGCTCATAATTTGGTACTAACTCAAATAAAACCACGTTATCCTCAACACGCTGCAAAAGTTGCTCATGCATTGTGGGGGATAGGTCAAATGATGCTTAATAAAATATTAATTATTACCAATGAACCAATAGATTTACCTGAAAAGTTGTTTAAAAAAATAATAACTTTAGAAAGTTGGGCAGATAGAATTCAATTGTCATTTGGACCTTTAGATGTTCTTGAACATTCGGGCTTAAAGCCAACCGAAGGAGGAAAAATGTTTTTCGATGCGGTATTCAATCATTCAACTCAGTTTACAGAAAATATGAATATTGAAAATATTGTTTTTAGTTATAAGCCTATTTATACTAACTTTTTAAGCTATGGAATTTTGATTTTATTTGTTGAACCCGAATTTGATGTTTTTAAACATTCTATATTTAATGAATTAAAACAAATAAATCGTAAAGAAGTTAGAGTTTTTTTAGTTGATAAAAATCTCGAAGGGCTCGATTGGTCATATATTGCATGGCATTTTATGGCCAATTTCGATCCTTCTGTCGATTTTAATATAATAGAAAATAAAATTTTAATATTTAATGGATCAATAAAAATAAATAATCAAAGAATAACACCAAATACTACTATAAGCAATAAAGAAACTATTGATATAATAGACAAAAAATGGTCATCTTTGCTTCCATTATCATTTATAAAATCTCCTTCATTAATACTTAAAAAGCTTAACTATGGAGATGGATATTTAGCAAGTTTAAATAAAAATGAAAGTAACCATAATTCTGAATTAAAAAAATAACTATTTTAGCATAGAAATTTGTGAGTACTATTGAATGAAAATTTGTTGTTATATTTTATTGATATGTTGGCTATTAGCGGTATCTTCTTATGCTCAAAATAATGGTTATTCGTATGAGTATTATACTGTAGATAGGGGACTGTCTCAAAGTTCTGTTAATTGTATATATCAAGATAAAAAAGGTTTTTTATGGATTGGTACGCAAGATGGCTTAAATATGTTTGATGGATATAGTTTCACTGTTTATCAACATAATCCGCTCGATACCAATACCATATCAGCAAACTGGGTATATTCTATCGACGAAGACGATAACGGCATTATTTGGGTTGGAACACAAAATGGATTGAATGCTTTTAATCCTAAAACAAATCAATTTAAACATTACTCAACATCAAAAAAAGCCAATGTAAACGAAGAAATATTTGCTGTCTTAGTTGGTAGTGATGGTTTTATTTGGTTTAAAACATCGCAAACGCTTTATAAACTAGATCCAACAACAAATAAAATTGATAAATTCGATTTACCTCAGGATTTTTTTATAAATAACAAATCAGATAAAGGATTTCCAATATTGGAAGATGACGAAGGTATTTGGTTAGGCGCAGCCAATGGTTTGTTCTACTTTATTAAAAAATTAGAAGTATTTAAACCTTACAAGCATATCGAAGAAGATCCCAATTCTTTATCAAATAATTTTATTACTGGTTTATGCTTTGATGATAATGGAAATTTATGGATAGGAACGCAAAATGGATTAAATAAATTAGATAAAAAAAAGAATCGCTTTGTTCGTTATTTTTCTGACGAAAAGAATCCAAAACAAGGTCCTTCATCTAATAATATATCATCTGTTTGCAAAAGTAGTAATAATATTTTGTGGATAGGTACCTTTGGAGGAGGTTTGAGTGCATACGATTTTACAACCAAACAATTTTATCATTATAAACACGAAGATGGAAACAATAATTCATTAGCATACGATTATGTTCTATCACTTTATGAAGATCGGTCGCTTAATTTATGGATAGGTTTAGATGCTAATGGATTAAATAAAATTGACTTAAAGCCACAAAAATTTAAAACATATATTTCTTCAAAAGGAAAAGATGGTCTTCACTTTAGTTCAGATAACATTGCATCGGTATATTTAGAAAATGATTCCACTCTTTGGATAGGTACATGGGAAAATGGCTTAAATATTTTTAATAGAAATGCGAATACAATAAAAATAATCACCACCGAAACAACCCCTGCCATAATTGGTAATAATGTTCATAGTATATATGCCGATAGTCATGGCTTAATTTGGATAGGTACTAAATCGGGTATTTCAATATACGATAAAAAAACAAAAAAATTTATTGACTTAGATAATTACTTTAATATCGAATTAAATGTTAAACTAAAGGGAGTTAGAATTTACAACATTACCGAAGATTATAAAGGTAATATATGGATTGCTACGCGTAATGGATTGCATCGTTTTAATTTTGATAGCAAGACAGTGAATACCTTTACTTCGAATTTAAACGATAGCTTATCCTTGTATAACAATACCGTTGTTTGTGTTGCTTGCGATAGAAGTGGATTTGTTTGGATAGGTACGCAAACAGGCTTAAATCGTTATGACTATAATACCAACAAATGTTTTCGAATAGGATATAATAAATCAAAAAAGCCAATTCCAGGAACAACAAGAACGTATTATGTGCCAAGTAACCCCTATATATACCATATTATTGAAGATATGTTTGATGAAAATATAATATGGGTTGGAACGGGTTCTGGACTTGACAAATTTAATAAAAGAGCCAATACATTTGAGTATTATACAATAGATGATGGCTTACCTAATGGAACAATATATGAACTCATACAAGATAAGAATGGTAATTTGTGGATGAGTACCAACAGAGGACTTGCTTTTTTTGATGTATCTAAGAAATATTTTACTGCCTTCGATCCCGAAGATGGAATTCAAGGTTTAGAATTTAATAATGGTGCTTCATTTATCGCTTCGAATGGCGAAATATTTTTTGGTGGAATTAACGGCTTAACTAGTTTTAATCCCAATAATCAAAGAAACAACCCATTTATTCCGAATGTGGTGTTTACGTATTTTGAAAAAAGCAACTCAAAAGGTAAAAGAACGCATCAAAATTTATACGACGAAAATACAGTAGTATTTAGTTATGACGATCATTCAATAACTTTTTGGTTTGCTGCATTAGAATTTACAAACCCCAAAAAGAACTCATTTAAGTATTGGATTGAAGGCTTAATGAACGATTGGGTTTATATTGGGAATAAAAATTTTATCGATATTGGTATTCTACCACCGGGTGAATATATACTTCATATTAAAGGTAGCAACAATAATGGTGTTTGGAATGAACAAGAAGCAAATATTAAAATAATAGTTAAACCTCCACTTTATAAAACTATTTGGGCATTTATTATTTATGCTTTGATTCTGGGAGGCATCATTTTCTTATATGTTCGTTCACGAACCAAAAAATTACAAGAGGCCAACGAAGCACTACGCCAAAAGCAGCTTATATCACTCGAAATTGCTCGACAAAAAGAAGAACTTAGTGTTAAAAACAAAAATATTACCGATAGTATTAATTACGCCAAACGAATTCAGGAAGCCTTACTCCCATCTGAATATCTGTTTAGAAAATTATTGCCCGATTCATTTATTTTATATAAACCTCGCGATATCGTTAGTGGCGATTTTTATTGGATAACCGAAAAAGAAAGTAAAATCTTTGTTGCTGCGGTCGATTGTACAGGACATGGAGTGCCAGGAGCTTTTATGAGTATTATTGGTTATGACTTACTTAAAAATATTACACGCGAACAAAATGTTGAAGACCCTGCCGAAATACTTAATTTACTTAATTTAGGAGTTGCCGATACTTTTAGTAAGCAATCTACCGATTACGAAATTAAAGACGGTATGGACGTTAGCTTAGTTGTTATCGATAGAGTTAATAAACAATTACATTATGCTGGAGCCTTTAATCCAATGTACCTGATAAGAAATAAAGAATTGATTGAAATAAAAGGTAACCGATTTGCTATTGGAAAAATTGAAGGAAATGAAAATAAGCGTTTTGATGTACATACGCTCGAATATGAAAATAACGATATGATTTATTTATTCTCTGATGGATATGCCGATCAAATTGGAGGTCCATTTCAAAAGAAATTCAAATTTCGTCGTTTTCAACACCTTTTAGTATCCGTTCATAATTTACCCCTTGCTAAACAAAAAGATTTTCTTAATGAAACATTTGAAACATGGAAGGGACAAATGGAACAGGTAGATGATATTTTAATTATTGGAATCAGAATGTAATCATGGCTGTTATTGTTCTTTTTTTATCGTTGATATCTTATTCTGTGTTTGGACAAAACGATACAAGTAAAACTTTTGTTTTAACTCCTAATGCTGTATTAAAAGACGGAGTTTATTTTTCGTATGACCGATTTTTAAAACAACAACCTCTTCCGTTTGTTAAAATTTTAAATTACGAAAACTACACCGATAAAGAATCTTTTTTTAAACAGAAAAATATACAAATATTAGACGAATACGGTATTGCTAAAACCATCGATACTCGTACCATTTGGGGATATGTTTTAAATAATGTGCTATTTGTAAATTATAACAAGGATTTTTATCGAGTATCTTACTTGGGAACAATATCACACTTTTTAGCAACACAAACGGTAAGAAATTATGCTACACCTTACGACCCTTATTATGGATATTATTCGCCCTATCCGATGCAAACATACGAAACAACAAATATTACCCAAAATATCATTGATTTTAAAACGGGTAAGATATATCCTTTTTCTCCAGAAGCGATGTTGGCTTTAATGGCTGACGATAACGAACTATTTAACGAATACAACGCACTCAAAAAAAAGAAAAAAAAAGAAATGATTTTTTATTATTTGCGAAAATATAATGATAAACATCCTTTAATTCTCTACAAATGAAAAAGATTTATATAATATATTGTTTATTTTTTCTAACCGAGCATACTTTTGCACAGTTCGAAGTGCCTACTGCCGATGTAATACATAATTTTTTTAAAACCAAAACTTGTTTTATTATTGACGATAATCCTTTTTCGGAAACTAATATTCAATTAAAATCAGCAGCCCAAAAATTCTGGAAATTAACACCTTTTGAGTTTATTAATGTAGAAGAATTTGAAAAACGTAAAAAATCAAATAATTATTCGTTTGTTTCTGTTGACGATGTTTACTTTGATTCAGATAAAAACGCTACAAAGTATAAATTTCTTTGTGTGTATTTAGGTGGAAATTATAAAAACGAAAGCACAATGCCACAGTTATGTACTATCCCACTTGCTTATGCCGAACAAGAAGAAAATGAATATGCCTATAAATTAGGTACACTATTGTTATTTGTACAAAATCATATCGAGTTAGTAAAAAATAATCCAAACCTAAAAAAAACTAATATCATTGATTATTATAACAACAACAAAGGTAAGCTTCAAAACAAAACATTATATTTAAATGCCAATGAAGTTGAAAAAAAAATTAACCATCAAGCATCGTTCAAGCAAATATATCCATATCCTTTTAAGTTTGTAAGTCAAGATGATATTGAAAAAGCCATTGACGAAAAAGCTTCCGATGTTGTATTTTTACATAAAGTCGGACCTGGGAAAAAGCATGGTTACCGTACTTATCAAATTATATTAGGCACAGCCGATGCCAATATTTATTTTTACGACTATCATACCGTCGACGAAAATAATCCTGATGTGTTATTGGAAAAAGAAGTTAAAAAAATGGTAAAATAATCAGTTATGGCCGATGATAAAAAAATAATCTTTTCGATGGTGGGAGTGAATAAAATATATCCTCCTCACAAACAAGTTTTAAAAAATATCTATTTAAGCTTTTTTTATGGAGCCAAAATAGGAATTATTGGTCTTAATGGAAGTGGAAAATCATCACTATTGAAGATTATTGCTGGTGTTGATACTTCGTTTCAGGGCGAGGTTGTTTTTTCGCCAGGTTATTCGGTTGGTTATTTAGAACAAGAACCCAAATTAGACCCTCATAAAACAGTAAAAGAAATTGTTGAAGAAGGGGTACAAGAAGTTGTTGATTTATTAAAAGAATATGAGCAACTAAATATGCGATTTAGCGAACCTATGTCCGATGACGAAATGAATAAGCTTCTTGAAAGGCAAGGCGAGCTAACAGAGCTTATAGAGCAGCACGAAGGTTGGGAATTAGATAGCAAGCTCGAACGTGCTATGGATGCCTTACGATGTCCAGCCCCCGATACACCCGTATCGGTTTTAAGTGGTGGCGAGGCACGTAGAGTTGCATTGTGCCGTTTATTACTTAAAGAACCCGATGTGCTTCTGCTCGATGAGCCTACTAATCACCTCGATGCAGAATCTGTACAATGGCTCGAAATGCATTTGCAACAGTACAAAGGAACGGTAATAGCAGTAACACACGATCGTTATTTTCTCGACAATGTGGCGGGGTGGATTCTTGAACTCGATAGAGGCGAAGGAATACCATGGAAAGGAAATTATTCATCATGGTTAGAGCAGAAGGCTCGACGCCTTGAACAAGAAGAAAAGGCAGCAAGTAAACGCATGAAAACACTAGAACGTGAGTTAGAATGGGTGCGAATGTCGCCCAAGGCACGCCAAGCAAAACCCAAAGCCCGTTTGGCCGCCTACGAAAAACTCATGGACGAAGATATTAAACAACGCGAAGAACGTCTTGAAATATTTATACCCAATGGACCTCGATTAGGCTCAAAAGTTATTGAATTTAAAAATGTTTCGAAAGCTTTTAATGATACAATATTATTCGAGAATTTATCATTCGATTTGCCACCAGCGGGTATAGTTGGAGTTATTGGACCCAATGGTGCCGGTAAAACTACATTGTTTAGAATGATAATGGGATTAGAAAAACCAACAACCGGCGAAATTATTATTGGCGACACGGTTAAAGTGGGCTATGTCGACCAAACGCACCAAGCTATTGATCCAGATAAAACAGTATTTCAGGTAATTTCGGGCGATAGCGAATGGATTAATGTTTCGGGTAAACAAATAAATGCAAGAGCTTATGTAGCTCGCTTTAATTTTAGTGGGGCAGACCAAGAAAAAAAATGTGGGGTTCTTTCAGGAGGTGAGCGAAATCGATTACATTTAGCCTTAACATTAAAATCAGAAGCAAATGTGTTGTTACTTGACGAACCTACCAACGATATTGACATTAATACCTTACGTGCATTAGAAGAAGGCTTGGAAAATTTTGCCGGCTGCGCTGTTATTATTTCCCACGACCGATGGTTTTTAGATAGAGTAGCTACGCATATTTTAGCATTCGAAGGCGATTCGCAGGTATATTATTTCGAAGGAACTTATTCCGAATATCTCGAAAATAAGAAAAAAAGACTTGGCGATGAAGGTCCAAAAAGAATTAAATATAAAAAGTTGATAAAGTAAAATAACCATGATAGAATTTTTATTCCGTTATTTTTATATGAAGCTTAATTAAAAAATTAAAAATAATTACAGATGAAAACAGTTATTTTGATATTTACAATATTATTGTTGCAATCGCCTCCTGAGCTTGTTGATAAGTTAGTAACAGCAGCAGCTAATGGCGATATTTCTAAAGTATCGACTATATTAAAAAAAGGTGTCGATATTAATGCCAAAAACAGAGCTCGTTGGAATGCCTTGGGCTATGCTTGTAAATATGGACACATCGATGTTGTAAAATTTTTGGTTCAAAAAGGAGCCAATGTTAATGAGCAAATAAATACGGGTTCTACCCCTTTAGCGGTAGCATTACTCGAAGGTCATTTCGATATAGCTTCTTATTTAATTGAAAATAAGGCTGATGTAAATATACCCGATTTAATGGGTATGAGTCCTCTTATGTGGGCGGTTAAGGCAAATCAATTAAAAATGGTTGAATTTTTAGTGAAGTATGGAGCTAAAGTAAATGATGTAAATCAGAATGGACGTTCGGTATTAGATCTTGCTACCGATGAATCCATTCGTAAATATTTAATATCAAAAGGAGCAAAAACTAGTAGTGATTTATTGAAACAGTGATATTTATGGCAGAGTCAATAGCAATACCCAAAGGGACAAGAGACTTTTTACCCGAACAAGTATTAAAACGAAATTATATTTTCAATACCCTTCAATCAATTTTCATTCGATATGGATTTGTGCCAATCGAAACACCTGCAATGGAACAGCTTTCTACTTTAATGGGAAAATATGGCGAAGAAGGCGATAAGTTGTTGTTTAAAATTTTGAATTCGGGCGACTTTTTATCAGATGTTTCTGAGCAAGATATTCTAAATAAAAATTTACCGTCGTTAGCAGCCAAAATTTGCGAAAAGGGCTTACGCTACGATTTAACAGTACCATTTGCTCGTTTTGTCGTAATGCATCGCAACGAAATTACATTCCCGTTTAAACGTTTTCAGATACAACCAGTTTGGCGAGCCGATCGGCCACAAAAAGGTCGTTATCGTGAATTTTACCAATGCGATGTGGATATTATTGGAAGCCCTTCATTGATGAATGAAGTAGAATTGTTGCTTATAATTAATGAAGCCTTTGAACAATTAAATTTAAAAGTTAAAGTATTACTCAATAATCGAAAAATATTGTTGGGTATTGCTGATCGCTTACAAATGACGGAACGTTTTTTTGAGTTTTCGGCAATACTAGATAAACTAGATAAAGTTGGAGTTGAGAAAGTATTCGAAGAATTAAGGATATTGGGAATTTCTGAAAATAATTTGAATGCTCTACATTTATTTTTAAATCAAAGCGATCAAGCTTTGTCGGCTATAGATAAATTAAATTTGGCTGAACAATTCATTCAAAGTGAGATAGGACAGAAGGGAATTCAAGAGATGCGATTTTTGCTTGAGAAGGCTTCAGTTTTAGATTTAAAAACTGAAATTCATTTCGACTTTTTATTAGCTCGTGGATTAAATTATTATACCGGTACAATACTTGAAGTTAAGTCAACCGAAGTTCCTATGGGAAGTATATGCGGTGGAGGGCGCTATGATAATCTGACGGGCATTTTTGGGATGCCCGATGTTTCGGGAGTGGGTATGTCGTTTGGCGCTGACCGTATTTACGATGTACTTGAAAATCTTCAACGTTTTCCAAAGAATTTATTACAAACAGTAAAATTATTCGTAACAAACTTCATCCCCGAAATTGAAAACGAACTGTTGCAACTTTGCCTCGAATTGCGAAAAAAACAAATTGCACTTGAGTTGTTCCCCGATAGTTCTGTGAAACTAAAAAAACAACTTACCATTGCAAGTCAAAAAAAGATTCCTTTTGCACTTATTGTGGGGGATAACGAAATAAAACAAAAGCTATATACATTGAAAAATATGCTTAACGGCGAACAAAAAACACTCGATTTTAATGAACTCATAAGTCTATTTACCAATGATGAACAATAAACTATTTTCAGTACTATTAAGTATTCTATTAACATTAAACTTATTTGCTCAAAACGAGCATTTAAAATGGTATTCGTTAAAAGAAGCGATTGAATTAAACAAAAAACAACCCCGTAAATTTATTATTGACATGTACACCGACTGGTGTGGTTGGTGCAAAAAAATGGAAGCCGAAACTTTTCAGCACCCTGCCATAGCCAATTATATACAAAATAATTTTTATCCTGTAAAATTTAATGCCGAAACTCATGATACAATTGAGTTTAAAGGGAAAAAATATACTAATTCGGGTACCACTTATCGTTCACCTCATAGTTTGGCAATTGAGCTTATGAATAACAAAATGTCGTATCCAACGATAGTATATTTAGACGAAGAATTAAATCTTATTAGTGCCGTACCTGGTTATATGAATGCCGCTGATATTGAACCTGTATTAATTTTTTTCTCTCGAAATTTATACAAAATTTACCCTTTCGAAAATTTTAAAGCCGATTTTAATAAAACTTTTAAAGACTCTACCTTTAAAGAACATGTTCAATGGAAAACATTTGCAGAAGGACTGAAAAGCAATAAAAAGAAAATTATTTTTTTAACTCATTATGGTTGTATTGATTGCAATATAATGCTAAAAGCATCATTGCAACACGATACAATTGCAAATTATTTGAATCATAATTTTTCATGCATACAGTTTAATATTTTAACGAACGATACAATTGATTTTAATGGCACAAAATATTATTTCAATTCAAATCAATATCCATTTCATCAATTAGCGGTTGCACTTACCAACGGACAAATTAACTTGCCTCAAATGGTTTTTCTTAACGAACAAAATCAATTATTATCGCTTGTTCCAGGTTTTTTTCCAACAAAAAATTTCGAAATGTTAATTCACTTCTTCAACGAAGAAGCTTTTAAAAAAATGTCGTGGGAAAATTATGTAAAACAATTTAAATCGAATATCCCATAACATTTTTGTGTTTGTCCCAAGTAGTTAAGTTCGATAAAATGCTCGATTTTATAAACTTTTGATAATAGCAAAAAGATTACATGAGTTTATCGAAGGGTTTTATAATCGAGTCTTGTCTGAAGTCTATCTCGTTTAGTTCCGATTTTTTTTGTAAAATGACGAAAGTATGTTTGTTTAATAGATTTTTAACCGCAATATTCATGTTCAATTGTTCTTGATATACTTTCTTTTTCATACTAAGATCGATGTTTTTGTGTTTCTTTAAATTACGGAAGTAGCGTAAATACGAACTTATCCAAATAAATGGGTAGAGAAAAGGAAAAAGTACTAACGAACCTTTGCTCAAACGCATATATTTCATTTCTTTAATGTCAAAACCGGCAAGTTTTGCTAATATTCGTAATTTCTGATTCCCTATTAAAAAAATATGTCCGTAATAAATATTTTTTGTTAGCGATTGGTCCGACATCCAAATATCGTCTATTTCATTGGGAGGCATTTGTTTGCTGGTTTCGCTTTCGAATAGTAAATAGCTCCAGCGGGCTGCAAGATTCGAGTATGAGGGAGTTGTAATAATTAATTGCCCGTTGGGTTTAAGAATACGGTTAAATTCTTTAAGCGATTTTAGTTGATCGCTAAAATGTTCAATTCCTTCTTGGCAAATTACCATATCGGCAGTCGCATTTTCGATGGGTAGGGGGTGGTCAATATCGGCACGGCTACATTTTACACGGTCAAACATAAAATACTCGGGAAAAAGGTCAAAGGCCATGACTTTTGCACCGTATTCATAAAGAATTTTTGATGTAACGCCATTGCCGGCTGGTAAATCAACTACCACTTTGTCTTTAAAGCTGTCTTTAATAGAATCAAAGTATTTTTTTACATAATACTTTGGACTTTTAGGATTGTGAATGTATTCGTCTATCATTATTTAGGTTTTACTAATATTTTGGGTTCCATCATTTCGTAAATGGCATATTTTACTCCTTCGCGTCCAAAACCACTGTCTTTAATGCCTCCATAGGGCATATGATCTACTCTAAAAGTGGGTACATCGTTGATTATCACTCCACCTGCTTCGATATGTTCAAAGGCATAATTCATTTCGTCGATGGCATTGGTAAACACTCCTGCCTGGAGACCATAAGGGCTGTCGTTAATTTGTTCGATGGCTTGTTTAAAATTATCGTAGGGTTCTATGTTTACAATAGGTCCAAATACTTCTAAGCCGCATACTTTCATGCTACTTTGAGTGTTAGTTAATACGGTTGGTTCTACCACACTTCCATGGCGTTTGCCACCGCAAGCAATGCGAGCTCCTTGTGAAACAGCTTCGTTTATCCAAGCCTCAACTCGTATAGCATTTTCTTCGTCTATCATGGCCGAAATATCGGTATCGGGGTCTAAAACATGACCAATTTTTAATTTAGAAGCTGCTGTACAGAATGGTTCTAAAAATGAATTAAAAATAGAGCGATGAACATAAATGCGTTGAGTGTGAATACAAATTTGTCCTGAATATGAAAATGCACCTGTTAAGCATTTCTGCAAAGCTAAATCAATGGGGGCGGTGGGGGTTACTATGACACCGGCATTGCCTCCCAGTTCAAGGGTGATTTTCTTTTTACCGGCTTGGCTTTTCATTTTCCATCCTACTTCAGGCGAACCTGTAAAAGTGAGCATTTGTATGCGTGGGTCTTCGACCAACTGCTGACCGGCAATTCGATCCATAGGTAGTACCGAAAATGCTCCTTTGGGGAGTTCGGTTTTGTCGATGATTTTAGCTAATTCTAACGTAGAAATGGGCGTAGAGCGGGCTGGCTTAATAATAATGCAGTTGCCTGAGGCGATGGCAGGAGCTATTTTATGGGCAGCCAAATTGAGTGGGAAATTAAAAGGCACAATGCCAGCAATGATTCCCAACGGAAAATAACGGACAATAGCTTCTTTGCCTAAACCCGCAGCAGTCCAATCTATCGACAAATATTCGGAAGGTAAACGTTTACTTTCTTCGGCTGCTATAATGAAGGTTTGAATTCCTCGGTCTATTTCGCCTAAAGCATATTTAATGGGTTTACATGCTTCTAATGCCAAAAGCTCGGCTAAACGGCTGCGCTCTTGTTTTAGCTCGTGGGCTATTTGCATCAAAATTTCGTATCGCTTAAACGAAGGTAATTGTTTCATCACTTCGCGGGCAACCATAGCTTGCCGAATGGCTTTTTCAAGTTCGTTTTTAGAAGCTAAAAAAGTTGTTGCAACTACTTCGTTTGTATATGAATTTCTAATAGTTAATGGTTCGGAGGTACGAACAAAATCTCCTCCCGCATAGATGGCATATGTTTCCATAATAATTTATGATAGACGATTGCCCAAAGATAATGGTTATATTTGAAAATATTTACTACAAGCTTAGCTATTTCATTTTGTTTTGCTCACCCAAAACAAAAAGAATGTTTTCAGCTTCAATCAAAAATAATAAAAATAAACTTTTGTAATTAATCAAAAAATATTGCAAAAGTATGACAAAAGTCATAGTTTATTTTTATCGTAATTTGTTATATTTGTATTAGTAGTAAATGTTTAATTTTAAAAATCAAATGTTATGAAAAAAATTATTCTTTTACTTGGTTTTATTGGTATTTATGTTAGTTCATTTTCACAATTTTCATTAAATGGTGACTTTGTTATAGGAACTAAGTTTAAAGGTTCGCCCAACATTGGCTTATCTGGAGTATTAATGAAAGAAATTGATAATGGTTTTTGTGCAGGTGGTTTATTGGGATTACAATTTTATACGGGTTCTGGCATATCTTCATTTAGAATTCCAGTTATGGCAGAAGCAAGATATTTTGTAAGTGGAGGAACAGATGGATTTTATCCGCTTGCCAATCTAGGCTTTGTACATGAAGAAAGTAAAACAAAGGGATTAATAGAAATTAAACTGTCAACTACAAATTTTGCTTTTGCTTTAGGTGCTGGAGTTAAATTTGGTAATACAGATTTTTCATTCCGATACGAAAATATTCAATACTCATTTGGACATGGCGAAGTTTTTGATTTCAAATTAGGTTTTTGGCTCGGCGAAAGTGGTGGTAAAGGTCATAAAAGACGTAGATAATAACATGGTTTACATTTAAAAAAATTAAGGCTAATGAGTAGTAAATTCAAATTTCTGCGAATATTGAAATAAATGCTAACCCTAATTTAAAAATAAAAGAGGCTAACTCAAATAGGAGATAGCCTCTTTTTTTGTGATACATTATTATATATTATTTTTCGTAGCTACCTTTTTTTAGTATTTGAGCGTCTTTCATCATAAATTTGCCCATTGCCATTACGTGGTAAATGCGTTGGTTGTCGATGAAAACCAAATCGGCATCTTTACCAACTGCTATGCGGCCTTTCTGATGCAATTTAAGAATGTCGGCAGGGTTAGAAGTCAGCACCTTAAGAGCTATTTCGAGAGGTACACCTTCTTGGTTAACGGCATCCATCAATTCGCGGAAATTGGCAGATGGCAAGCCCATTTCGAGTTTTATCAAGTTGCCGTTTTCGTCGAATCCCGGAAGCGAACCGCAAGCATCCGAAGTAAAGGTTATTTTTTCGATGGGGATTCCTGCTTCTAGAAGCATAGGGATACATTTCGATGGTTTTACTTCGTATTCGGGGAAGTACGGATACGAACTGGTTGTAATATCGATATATCCACCGCGTTTTGCAAATTCTTTTGCCGATTCGAGGGTGTAATCGTTGCGGTTGCAATGTGTTGGGAAGAATTGGGTTAATTTAAGCATTCCATGGCTACGTTCAATAACCTCGTACATGGGTTGAAAAGGTTCTTGCTGGTCGCCTAAGTGAATATTTACAATACCGGCTTTACTTCCTAACATGCCGCCAACGCGTGCATGTTCTACTAAGCGGAGCAATTCGTCGGTATTGGGCCACGATGACCGATGGTCGCTAAGTGCGATTTCGCCAACGCCAATCACTTCGTCGATAAGGGCAATATCGCGACCTACATCGCCGGTAATGGTTGGTGTAGGTATTTGGTACGAACCGGTATAAATCCAGCTCGAAACTCCTTCGGCACGTAAGCCTTTAGCTTTCATCAATACCGATTCAACGGTGCGGGTCATGCCATCGGTACCAAGGCAACCAATAACGGTAGTAACACCAGCTTCGACCAACATACTCAATTGCAATTCGGGGGTGCGTGTAGATGGTCCGCCTTCGCCACCCGCACCTGCAATGTGTACGTGAGCATCTATAAATCCGGGAACAGCTTTTAAACCCTCAGCTGAAATTACTTCGCAATCATAACCAGTAGGAGCTTCTAAATTATCGCCTACGGCTAAAATTTTGCCGCCGCCTACTAAAATGTCTTTTCTGCCAATAAATTCGGGTGCATAAACATCGGCATTTTTAAATAATGTAAACATAGTTCATCGTTTTATAGTTAAACATCGTATTTCTTTAAAAGTTTTTCCATTTCGTCAGTAACCAATTGTGCTAATACTTTATCTTTTTCGTCTTCAGAATAAAATGTAAAGCGGTCTATTTCATCATCGTTTCTATAAACAATACCCTTATCTTCTTCGAGAACAATCAGTAAACCATCTTTTAGTAGTTGTTCTTGTAAAACCTTTTCTTCGGAATAACTAGGTTCGTCGAGAATAACAATATCGGCTCCTTGATGTAGAATACCGTAGTCGTAAATGTCGTCTTTAGTATGTTGGAAAATGGCAATGTTTACTTCGGGGTTACGTAAAATAATTTTAACGTTTTGATCGTGTTCAGGGTTTTTGTAAAAATATTCATTATTAAAAAATACACCCTCATCGCTTAACGATCCAACAAATATTTTGCTATATTCATCATTAAGCATAGTTACCATTTTTTCAACCCTGGCTTGTGGAAGATAATTGCCGACGATGATGGGAATTCTGCCCTTTGTTTTTTCGTCAAAGTGTGAAAGCATTATATGACGAGGGACGTCGATACTTCCACCATATGCAGGCGCAAGGTGCATAAATACACCGGGTCCGGCATTAATTTCGATAATTCCGAAATTTCCTTCACGCCAAGATTTTGATATATCTTGAGCAAGTACATCTATTCCTAAGCATTTAACTTTAAAATAGCGTGCAATGTTTTCAACTAATTTAACATTGTCGGGGTGAATTTTAGAAGTTACGTTAATAGAAACTCCACCTGCCGAAATATTAGCAACTCGTCGAAGGGTGATTTTTTCGCCTTCGGCAGGAATGTAGTTTAAATCTTTGTGCTGAATAGCAAGAAAGTCTTTAAGGTTGTCATCGATCTTAATTTTGCATAGTGGCGAACGCGCATTGTCTAATCTAATTTCTTTAGCATTTTCTATTTCAATCAGTTTTTCGATAGTGTCTTTGCCATTCCCTTCGACATATGCGGGAACACGTTCGAGTGCAGCAATAAACTTACCACCAACGGCTAATAAACGATGATCGGTACCGTAAATTTGTTGTTGTACTAAAGCACCTTCGAATGGAACTCCCTGTTCTTCGGCAAGTGTTACTATTTGTCTAAATGCCTTAATAGCTTCTTCAACACTTTCTATACCTGTTGTAACTCCTTGACCTTTATGTCCGGCAACAGGTTTAACTGCCACAGGGAATCCTAATTTTTGAGCTTCGGCTGCTACTTCTTCTTCCGAAAAGCAGTTAACTCCTTGCGGGGTTGGAAATCCACACATCATCAGAAAATCGCCTACCATGTCTTTAAACATAGTAAATTCGGTGTCTTTTATACCATCGTTGTGGAAAGTGGTAGAGCGTCCACGTAATTGTTTAACTCCATAGCCCCATTGAAATTGATTTTCTTCGTATAGATAAAAAACAGGAATATCGAGTTTTATGCCCGCTTCGATAAGTGAATAAAGGGTAGGTCCACCAAATAACGACCTGTCGAAACGAGCTTGTAAGTTAGCAAATTGTTCTTTAAAAGGGTAGTGGCTTTTATTTTCGATAGCTTGAAACCATTCACTTACAAGATAAGCAGCTGCTTTAGTAGTACTTTTATCTAAATATTCAACCGCTATAACATATTCATCGCCATCGGTAGATATACTATAATGTTGAATAAACAAATCAATATCCATTTTAAGAACAGCCATTAGTGTTTCGGCAAATAAATCGACTACGTCGGAGTGTTTTTTATTTTTTAGTAAAGGAAATTCTTTATATACTTCTTCTACAAAATCGTTAATCGAACTTTTGCTCGAGATATAAACATTAAAAACGCAGGCTGGCTTATTTAAATAATAGCTTGGTCCTGTGTAAAAATAGAATTTTGATAGTTGAAAATTACTCATAAATATGAAAGTTTAAAATTTTTAGAGGGTAAAATTAAGTTAAAAAAATGGAATTAACGTTACTAAAATAAAAAATCTTTGGCTATAAAAAATAATTTCTATACCTTTGCGAAAATTTTTTTGTAGGTGAGTAAACAGAATGATTATATTGTTCCAATTGTCGGCACAAAAGACGGTTTGCACCAATTTGACTATGAAATTGATGCATCGTTTTTGAAACAATTTAATTATTCTGAGGTGATGGATATTCATGCTCATGTGCATGTAAGTCTATACAAATCGAATCGTTTATTTGATATAAGCCTTTCTATCAATGGCGAACTGCTCGTAGAATGCGATCGTTGTTTAGACGAATTTACAATGTCCATTGCATTTAATCATCATATTATTATTAAAGTAGAAGATAACGTTACCGACGAGAACGAAGATGTAGTATTTATGCCCGAATCTTCTACTGAAATAGATTTAGCGCCTTATGTTTTCGAAACGGTTGTTTTTTCGATACCCATGCGAAAAGTACATCCCGACGATATGCAAGGTAAAAGCCAGTGCAACCAAGAAATGATAACTAAGTTAAATCAATATTTAATAAACGATACTCCCATCGATCCACGTTGGGAATCTTTAAAAGGATTGTTGAATTAAAAAATTATAGAAAATGCCACATCCAAAGAGAAAACACTCGAAACAGAGAAGAGACAAAAGAAGAACTCATTACAAAGCTTCTTTACCAACTTTAGCAACTTGTTCCAATTGCGGTGCAACTATTGTTTATCATCATGTTTGCCCAGAATGCGGTTTTTATCGCGGTAAAAAAGCAATTGAGAAAGAAGTAACTGCTTAAGTTAGTTAAAGTACAATGAGGCTAGGGATAGACATTATGGGGGGTGATTATGCTCCCCAAGTTCCTATGCAAGGAACAATAATGGCTTTAGAGCATTTACCCAGCAATATCAAAATGGTATTGTTTGGCGATGCTGCTTTTATTGAGTCATATTTAAAAGACAATGGGATACGTGATCCCCGTATCGAAATTGTTCCAACTACAGAAGTTATCGAGATGCACGAATCGCCGGCACAAGCATTTCTTCAAAAACATAATTCGTCGATAAGTGTTGGCTTTCAATATCTTAAAGACGATAAAATTGATAATTTTGCTAGTGCTGGGAGTACTGGAGCTATGATGGTGGGTGCTATGCAGGTGATAAAAGTAATAGAAGGCATAAATCGCCCATGCATTGCTTCGTTGGTGCCTAAACCCGATGGCAATTATTCTATCATTGCTGATGTTGGATTAAATCCCGATGCTAAGCCTGATGTTTTAAATCAATATGCTATTATAGCGAGCAAATATGCACAATTTGTTTTAGGTGTTGAAAAACCAAAAGTAGCATTGTTAAATATTGGCTCAGAACCCGAAAAAGGAAATTTATTAGCCAAAGCTACTTACGAGTTAATGAAAGAAAATAAAGAAATTAATTTTATCGGCAATGTTGAAGGATTCGATGTCTTGAAAAATAAAGCCGATGTTATTATTACCGATGGATTTGTTGGAAATATTGTGCTTAAAATGGCAGAGGGCTTTTATTCGGCAATGAAAAAAAGAAATATTCAAGACGAATACTTACAAAAATTTAATTTTGAAAATTATGGAGGCACTCCTGTTTTAGGAGTTAATAAGCCTATCATTATTGGTCATGGGGCTTCTACCCCAAAAGCTATAATGAATATGATTATACATACTTATAAGGTGACTAAAGCAGAATTAGTAGAAAAATTAAAAGAAGCTTTTTAAATATTGTTTCAATGAGTAAGATTAATGCTGTTATTACAGGTGTAGGAGCTTATGTTCCTGAATATATTTTAACCAATGAAGAGCTAAGTCGCATGGTAGATACAAGCGACGAATGGATAATGACTCGAATTGGTATAAAAGAACGTCATATTCTTAAAGAACAAGGCAAAGGAGCAAGTGATTTAGGCACAGAAGCGGTAAAACAAGTGCTTGCAAAAACAAATACCAAACCCGAAGAAATAGATTTGTTGATTTGTGCTACCGTTACACCCGATATGCAATTTCCTGCTACTGCCAATATTATTTGCGATAAAGTAGGCATAAAAAATGCTTTTAGTTACGATATAAATGCAGGATGTAGTGGTTTTTTATATTCTCTTGCTACGGCAGCAAAATTTGTAGAAAGTGGTAAGTTTAAAAAAGTAATTGTGGTAGGGGCCGAAAAAATGTCGTCTATTGTTGATTATACCGATAGAACTACGTGCCCAATTTTTGGCGATGGTTCGGGTGCTGTTTTATTAGAACCTACTACCGACGAATTTGGCATTATGGATGAAATACTCCAATCGGATGGAGTAGGTCGTGTACACCTTCACCAAAAAGCGGGAGGATCTCTAAAACCTGCTAGTTTTGAAACGGTTGCCGCACGCGAGCATTTTATTTATCAAGAAGGACAACCTGTTTTCAAATGGGCAGTTTCTAAAATGGCAGATGTTAGCGTTGAAATAATGAAACGCAATAATATTACTCCCGAAACATTAGCATGGCTTGTACCCCATCAAGCCAATATGCGTATTATTGAAGCTACTGCTAATCGTATGGGAATAAGTAAAGATCAGGTTATGATTAATATTGAGCGTTATGGTAACACTACATCGGCTACTATTCCGCTTTGTTTATATGAATGGGAACCTAAACTTAAAAAAGGCGATAATATTATTTTAGCAGCTTTTGGTGCTGGATTTACATGGGGAGCTATTTATTTGAAATGGGGATATAATGGGAAATAATAATTTTTAATATAATTTTAATAAAAAAGCTGTTCATTTAGGACAGCTTTTTTTATGCCTTGTTCTATTCAATGGTACTTTTATATGCACCTGATAAATAAAAATGTAATTGAAGTCCAATTATATTATAGTACTTGTTTATTGACCCATATATCGAAATTCCGGTACCAATATCGTAAAAGGGTTTAAAGGTTAAATCTATAGTGCCAAAAATTCCAGGTTGGCTAAAACCTCTATACCATTTTTCTAATTTCCCGTCTTTCCATTCTGTATGATCGAGAGTACCTCCATATGAGTAGCTTATACCTCCAAATGCAGCAAGATTGAAATATCTGGTTTCTTTACGTTGGCCTACAGTAAAATAAAAGTCGTTTAATCGCTGAAGGGTGGGCTTAGTTAAAAATACATCGGAAGATACATGATAACCAATTTGAAAATATACCTTTTTAACTTTAAAACTATATGCAAATGTAGTGTTATATTCTATTTGCGATAACCAAAAATGATAACCCATTCCTTGCCCTATTTTAAACCAATTGGATCCTTTTTTATAAATCTTATTACCAATAATAAATGTTTCGTCTTGTGTTTCTTGTGAAAAAGTAATGAACGAAGCAATTGAAAAAAATAATATAAAAAAGAAAATTTTGAACTTCATTATTTCGCTTTTTTATTGTTTACAAACTCGGCTGCCTGCAATAATTTATCATACCATTCTTGTCCAAAATATTCGATGAGTGCATCTTTACATGCTTCGTAAACTTTTATGTTATTTTTTTTCCCATTTTCAATAGCAGGTTTGCAAATATTCCATGCATGATAATTTATAGCTATAAACGAAGAGTATTTAGTAAGTCGAATGGGGTATAGAAAACACGAAATAGGCTTTCGAAATGATATTTTATTATCCAAAAAAGCCTTTTCGATACTACAATAAGCAATATTATTTTCGAAACATGTAAATACACATTCTTTATTTTGATTGAGTTGAGTAACTTTATCGCCATCATTATCAATAAAATAAAAGCCAAATTGTTGTATAGTTTGTAATGATTTATGTGGTAGATATTTTTGAATAATGTTTATATTTTCTTCAATTTTAATAATTTCATGATCTTCGAGAGGGGCTCCTGAGTCGCCTTCAACGCAGCAGGCACCTTTGCAATGCATTAGATGGCATGCAAAGGGTTGCTCAATTACATCTAAACTAACAATAGTATGGTCAATTTGAATCATCGAACAAGTATTTTACCGGTCATTTCGGGTGGTATTGGAATGCCCATTAATGTTAATATAGTGGGTGCCACATCGGATAAAATTCCAGGTTCAATAGTTTGATACTGTTTTGACACAAGAATAGAGGGGACTGGGTTCAATGAATGAGCTGTATTGGGTGTGCCATCGGGGTTAATGGTGTAGTCGGCATTGCCGTGGTCGGCAATGATGAGGGCTTCGTAGCCGTGAGCAAGAGCGGCTTCGATAACTTTGCCCACGCAATCGTCGACTACTTTTACTGCTTTAATGATAGCGTCATAAACTCCGGTATGTCCTACCATATCGCCATTGGCAAAGTTAAGGCATATAAAATCGTGTTTTTGTTGCTTTATTTCGTTTATTACCGATTCACAAACTAGAGGAGCACTCATTTCGGGTTGAAGGTCGTATGTTGCAACTTTAGGCGAAGGTATGAGTATGCGTTTTTCATTTTCAAAAATTTCTTCGCGTCCTCCTGAAAAGAAAAAAGTAACGTGTGGATATTTTTCGGTTTCTGCTATACGTAATTGTTTAAGACCTAGTTTAGATAAAACTTCTCCTAACGTATGGTTTACATTAACATTATCGAATAGAACATCGATATTTTTGAATGATTCGTCGTAACGTGTCATAGTAAAATAATGTAACGGAATAGTGTGCATGCCCCATTCAGGCATATCTTTTTGTGTAAGTACGGTTGTTATTTCACGAAGTCGGTCTGTTCTGAAATTAAAACATAAAAATACATCTTCTTGTTTTATTTGAGCAAGTGGTTGTTGGTTTTCATTAACAAAAACAACAGGTTTAATAAATTCGTCGGTAATGCCTTCGTCGTAAGATTCTTGAATGGCTTGTAAAATATTAGTAGATTTTTTTCCAATACCATTGACCATGGCATCGTATCCTTGTTTTATGCGTTCCCAGCGTTTGTCTCTATCCATGGTATAATAGCGCCCTGAAAGGGTAGCGGCATATGCACCAGTAGGTTTTATGCGTTCTATAACTTCTTTAACATAATGAATACCACTGTGTGGGTCGGTATCTCGTCCGTCGGTTAGGAAATGAACGGCAATGTCTTTTACGCCATTTTGTTGGGCAAGTTCGCATAAGCGTATTAAATGTTCTTGGTGGGAGTGTACACCGCCATCGCTTACCAAGCCAAGTAAATGAAAAGTTACTTGTTTATTTTTAGCGATTTCGAATGCTTTTAATAAATTCTCATTTTTTTCGAGTGTGTGTTCTTTAATGGCTTTATTTATGCGAACAAAATCTTGGTATATGATTCTACCGGAGCCAATATTTAAATGTCCTACTTCGCTATTGCCCATTTGTCCATCGGGCAAGCCTACATTTTCTCCGCTTGTTAAAAGGTAGCTGTGTGGATAAAGATTCGTTAATTTGTCAATATTGGGTGTGCCGGCTGTATAAATAGCATCCGATTTAGTTTTATCGCCAATACCCCAGCCGTCGAGTATCATTAAGAGAAATTTGGTTTTTATCATATTGCAAAATTTTTTACAAAGTAACCTAAAAAAAATAAACTAAACCATAACAAATAGGGTACACTTTTGAATAAATTTTATAATTACTTAAAATTTGTTAATGTAATGATGGTTTTGGCAGTCTCAGCAAAAATATTTATCTTTGATGTTCAACACTCTATTTAAAATATGAAAAATAAAAGCCGTAAATATTTATTGATAGTTGCAGCAACATTATATACCACCGACTCTAAACAAAATATAAAGCATATTGAAGGAAAAATTAAAATATCAAACGATAGTTTGTTTTTTATTGCGACATCAAAAACCAACAGGCTTTATAAATTGCAAATACCCATTCAATCGATATTTGATGTAATCAAAAAAAATAGTTTAGGATTTATTCCTAATATTTTAATATTTAAAACTCAACAAGGCGATTATAAATTTGCTGTATATGCTCGCGAACAAGTGGTGCATTTAGTAACGCAACTTCAAAATAAAGAATAGATAATGTTTTTTAAGTTTTTTGAGCTTTTTGAGCAATATATAAACCAATAATTACAATAACAATTCCAATTATTTTAACAAAAGTAAGAGTTTCGTTGAATAGTAAATACGAAGCAATAGCTGTAATAATGGGTATAAGATTGGTAAAAACACTGGTACGGCTTACACCAATTTCGCGTACGGCATAAGTATAAAACATATACGAAAATGATGAAGGAAAAATACCGAGTAATAAAAGCACTAACCATAACAATGGATGAATATTGTCAATATTAAATGTCGGAAAGTCAATAAAAAAGAATAGAGGGACAAAAAACGGAATTCCTAATAAGTTTTGATAAGTAATAATGCTTAGAGCTGAGTAATCGTGTGCAATGTGTCGAATAATTAAAGTATAAGCAATGGCCGAAATGACAGCTACTAAAACAAGCGAAACACCTAAAAGCGATGCTGTAAACTCAAAATTTTTATTAAGCATAGTAAAAAAAACGCCAACAACCGATATTACAATACCGATAAAATTTTTAATGTTGATTTTTTCTTTAAAAAAGAGCCACGCACCCCAAGGCACAAAGAGTGGTATGGTAGAAATTAAAATAGAACCTATGGTGGGAGAAATATATTTTAAGCCATAGGTTTCACCAATAAAATAAAGAAAAGGCTCAAAAAAAGCCAAAATTATAAACCAATGTATATGATTTCGTTTAATAGGCTTAAGTACTTTTAGCATTTTTCCTAATACAATTAGAAATGAACATGAGATAATTAAACGAATTAGAACGATAGAAATAGGATTTAGAGTATTAAGTGAGTATTTAGTGCCAATAAACGACATTCCCCAGAATATCATTGCAAGCAGGAGACCTCCATAAATTTTTATCAAATTTGACGCTTTCATGAATAAACGATTCCATTGCAAAAGTATCTACTTTTAATGAGGTTTAAAAATCTAAATATATTTTATTCGATTCTTTAATTTAAAAATAACTTTGAGACTTGAAAATATTAGTATTTTTTATGTGAAAAACAAATAAATTTTTCAATTAAATATCTTAACAATTCTTAACTTGTATAAAGCAGTTGTTTTTTTACAGAATAAATGATTACCTTCGCATCCAAATTAACGTTTAAAATTATTTTTATGAAAAAATTATCATTTGTTGTTTTATCTTTTGCTTTATTTGCAGGCTTTTTTACATCATGTAAAAGTGGTTCAAAAGAAACAAAATTAGAAACTAGCCGCGATTCTTTGAGTTATGCGTTTGGTGTTAACGTTGCATCGAGTGTTAAACAAGAAAAATTAGATTCTTTGATTAATTCTGATTTATTTGTACAAGGCTTTAATGCTGTATTATCGAACAACAACCCAGCTATGACCAGCGAACAAGCTATGAAGGTCATCCAATCGTATTTTATGGCTCAACAAGCTAAAGAAGCCGAAAAGTCTAAATTAGAATCAGAAAAATATTTAGCTGAAAATGCAAAAAAAGAAGGTGTACAAACTTTGCCTAGCGGTTTACAATATAAAGTTATAACAGAAGGTAAAGGCGAAAAACCTAAAGCAAATGCTAAAGTTAAAGTTAATTATACTGGAAAACTAATTAATGGAACGGTATTCGATGCTTCAAAACCAAACGAACCTGTTACATTTAGTCTTGGCAAAAACGAAATTATTCCTGGTTGGGAAGAAGGAATTCAATTAATGACTGTAGGTTCAAAATATGAATTTTATATCCCTTATCAATTAGCTTATGGCGAAAAAGGATATCCTGGTGTTATTCCTCCATATGCAACTTTAATTTTCGAAATAGAGTTAGTAGGTATCGAAAAATAAAACAATAATAATTTAGATTTTTAAAATGTAAAGAGGCTGTCGCAAAAGGGCAGCCTTTTTTATTTTAAGGGTAGTTTAACTCCAAATAAAACATTTAAAAACGCATAATCGAATAAAGTACATGTAATCAGTCCAAAGCATTGGAATAGAAATAACTACATAGCAGTCAACTAAATCAAAAAGTATGTCTCATAGATAAAACCAAATTAATCAATAGGAGTCGAAAAATGGGAATTGTTTTAAAATTTGAAGTAATAACTCATTCTAAAACCAAATTTTGAAATATTAGGATGATTTAAATACGAAAATCGCCAGAGTGCATCAATACGAATAAATTTAAATATGTTTTCAATTCCAATACCGGCTTCTATGTATGGTTTTAAATGATTCAAGTCTTGGTTTCTATCTAGCGTGTAGAGGGTACTTGGAAAAGGCATTAGATTTAAATTTTCTTTGTTTAAAAAGCCTATAAGTCCTTTTCCCCAAGCAAGTTCACGCCATTTTAGTTTTCGCATAATTGGAATTTTATTCAAAAAGAAACCATCAAAATAATGTGTATAACTTAAGCTAATCCATTGGTCGCTTACAAATTCATAATAATTCATGAGATTAAAAGCATAATCATCGAAAAAATAAGTTTGATTCCCTTCGTGCAATTTTAAAAGTGGGTATGGAAGTTTGCCAAATATTTTACCTGCATCGATTATATATTTTCCATATCCCAAAGGATAAGTATTAAACCAGTGGTCGATGGTTAGTTGTAATTTTTGGTAATTAAATTGACTACCCAGTATATTTTTTAATCCTGCGGTTGCTGTAAAATTAATAACAGGGTATTGAGTGCCTAAGCTGATACGTTCAAACTCACCCATTACAAATTTTTCATTATATGCAAATCTAGTGTTTATAGCTATTTCGTATGTTTTAAAAGATGAATAATAAGTATTGGTTCCATTTTCGTTAAACAATGTAAAGGTTTGATATTCGTAGGGGAAATATTCACGCCATTTTATTTGAAAAGTATTTGAAAATCCTTGAAACCATTCGTGTTCGTAAGAGGTTTTTACCTGGTTTACCATTGATAAAGTATATTGAGGTCCTCTTCTAAAAGTTGAAGAAAGAATGTTATCTTCGCGAAATGCAGTAATACTTTGCCCTAATTGTTCCATATCGTGTTTATAGTCGATGTTAAAAGCTTTTCGAGGGTTTTTATCGAAAATATATAAAAAGTTTCCACCGTATTTGAAGCGTTGGTCTTTGGTTCCATATGCAATATATTGTTCTAACATATATTTGGTGCTAATCTCATTGCTTGTTCGCACACCTATTCTAAATCTATTGCCTTCTACATTATTAAAACTATAAATTGTAAAGTAAGGTCCTAATTCAATTTTGCCCCATACATAATAATAGGTAATAATAGCATTCATAATATCGTAAAATGTTCTAAAAGTTTTAACATTTTTGATACTATCTACCATATTGAAAATACCTTTTTCTTTTTCATTAAGGGGTTCGTGCCGAATAGTGTCCCAAAATTGTTCGTCGTTGATAGTTGAATTTTCGGCAACAATTATATTACTTGTTGTATTGTATATACTTTCTTCGCGAGGTTTATTGACTATTTGGTTTCTAAATAAGGTAGTTTTTCGTCCAAAGAAACCTGTTGTATTATTAGGGTTTTCAAATATATTAAAATCAGCAATGATGGTTTCTTTGCTTAACATCCAGGCCATTTGAGCTACGGGTGTAAATTCTTGAGTAACGATTACATTGTTTATAAAGTTGATGTTGACGTTTTTATCGATACGCATTTCAATTTTTTTTATAGCAAAAACTGTATCTACAACCCATAAATCGCCATTAAATACATTATCTTGTTTGATTTTCGGAACAAATGCAAGGTGATAGCATTTGCGTTGATCGATAAAGCCACTATCAACTAAATAATAACGATAGTATAAACGCCCTAATCGAGCTATGGGCGAAACAAAGCCTTTGCCAAATAAATCGATGTAATCATCGTAAAGGTTAATTTTAATATACATATTGCCCATAAATTGGTTGACGCTTTCGTTGTTAATACCTGAGGCGTGAGTGGCTTTGATGTATTCGCGTTCGGCTTTGGGTTTCTTGCGATAATAAAAGTCTGAAACCGATTCTAATATAAAAACCGGTAGATAGGCTTTGCCATTTACGGTTGATGTGTCAATATAATTTTTAACGAATTGAAAGTTCTTCATGATTTTTTTATTCAAAAAATCGTCGCTAAGGTTATTTAAATCAAATTGAACTTTATTGTATGTTTCGTATTCATAATAATCGAGTTTTTCAATATCGTTTTCTTTTTTATGATCCCATATTTTATCTAATAATTCTAATGCTAAGGTATCTTTATTGTGTTTTCGCTTTTTAGTAGTAACGGTTACTTCTTGCAATGCAATAGCAGATGGCTTTAGCTCAAAATGAATGGTTTGAAAGTGCCCAATTAATATTTTTTTGGCTAAACGTTGGTAACCAATTAACGAAACAACAATAGAGTCTGCTTTTTCTTTTGTTTCAATTTTAAAATTACCGTTAATATCTGAAATGGTTCCAATTTTGGTCCCTTTAAGTATTATATTAGCGAAAGGTAAGGGCTCTTTGGTTTGAGCATCTTTAATGGTGCCCATAATTTTAGTAACTTGTTGAGCACTTGCTAAGAGTGTTAAATGAATAATAATTATTGTAAATAAGTTTTTCATACAAGGCATAAAGGTACAAAAAAGGCATCTTCTTTCGTAGAAGATGCCTTTTTTAGGAGGATATTTTAAAAATTATTTAACGATTGATTTAAAGGTATCATCGTTGAATTGTTTAGCAAATTCCATATCGGTTTTTGCCATTTCAATGAGAGCTGAATTTTTGCTAATAGCAGCACGTAAGCTATTATACAATAAGTCGGTATTACCTTGACGTGCACCAATGATGGCTTTTAAATAGTACATCATATCACGGTCTTTATCTTCTGCACAGTCAATAGTTTTGTTGGCACCATCGGGATTGCCACTTAATAATTTTGCTAAAGCAGCATTAAATGTGCAGTAGTTACCAAATTTAGCAACAGCTCCATTGTAATCACCTTTTTTAATTGCACAAATACCTAAGTTATAATTAACTTCATTGCCGGCTCCGCTTGCCGATTTAAAATATTCTTCTGCTTTTACAAAATCGCCTTCGCGAAGAGCAATAACACCTAAGTTATTTAAAACAATGTTGTTGCCAGCATTGAGTGCTTTTGCTTTTTCAAATTGTTCTTTAGCTTCGCTTAATTTACCTTGTTGAACTAATACAAAACCTGCATTGTTGAAACCTCTCCAATCGTTGCTGTATTGATTAGTAGCTGCTTTATAAAATGCAAGTTGACGGTTTAAGTCTTTGCTGAGGGTTGCACCATAAATAAGTTCTTCAACGGTTAAAGCTGAAGGTAAGCTATCAAAAGTTTTAATAATTTCTTCATCGCTGCGTCCAATACTATCAACGTTAACTTTTAATTGTGAACGACGAAGTTTGGGTAATACTTTGTCAGCAATTTCTGTGAATGCTTTGCTGATGTTTTTAATTTCTTTTTCGCGTTGAATGGGGTCGCTATACATAGAAAGAACACGCAAAACTAAATCTTTATCGGCTATATCTGATTCTTGCATAAGTTTTTGGAATCCTTCCCAGTCTTCAGGAGTGGCTTTTGTGTTGAAAAAGCCTTGTTCATTAGCTTTTTCAAATTTTTTAAATTGATCTTTAATTACATTATTGGCTGAAGTACCGCGGTTGTCAGAAAGTTTTGCATTTAAATCTTCTGGTCCATCGGGTGAAGCATATGAAGAAATATTTACTCCTTTTATTTGTTTACGCGCATTTTTTTGTGTAGCTTCTAGATATTTTTTCAATTCTTTTATTTCGGCTTTGGTTAATTCTTGTGGGCGAACATTGGCTTGGTTTATGGTATATAAAATGCTAGCTTCTTTTTGTTCGGGGAATATGCGAACTAAATTATCTTTAGCAATAATGGGTTTTGCGTCTTTTTCTAATAATCCAGGGGTAGCAATGGTCCCTTTGCCAATCGTTACTGGGTCAAAATCTACAAATTTGTTTTTTACATATGCATGTATTTTAATGTTTATATCGCCAATACGCATTTCGGGAGTATAAGCGACTTTGGTTGAATAATTAAATTTTCCACCTTCGAGGGTTTTGATTACTTGATTGTTGTCTTGAACTTTTTCACCTTGAACTTTTATTGATTTAAAAGGTATTTCTTGACCTGCAGTATTTTTGAATACAGGAGTAATTTCGCATGTTACTTTTTTCTTGTAATATTTAGGTGGGAAATTTCCGGTAATGTTTAATATAACACTATCGCCATGCATTTCCAATGGATTGGGGCTTTGTTGATAAGTAATTAAACCTTGTTTCTTTTTCATTTTTTTGAGACCGGTACAACCGCTAAAAGCTACAGCAGCAGCTAAGAACAATGCGGAATAAATAATGTAATTTTTCTTCATATTGGTTTACAATTAATTATTAATTCATTAGACAAAATTTTGCTACAAAATTATAAATCATTTTTTGAATCACAAATTTTATTTGAGATAAAAAATTTTTTATGAATGCCTTTTTTGTTTAAATGTTCAAAAATAGTGTTTTTAATTTGTTTATAATCGCTTGGGTTATTAACAAAATCGAGATTTTCAGTGTTAATAATTAATACTGGAATGTTTTTTTGGGTATCAATAAACTCAAGGTAATTGTTGTGAATATTTTGTAAATATTCTTTTGATATGTCTTGTTCGTATGAGCGACCACGTAATTTTATTTGATACATAATTTTTTCGATGGGAGCATGTAAATACACAAATATATTAGGCTTTGGAAGGTTATAGTAAATAATTTCAAATAATTGTTTGTAAAGATTAAATTCATCTTCGGCAAGGGTTTGTTTACTGAAAATGAGCGATTTCATAAAATAATAATCGGCAATAATGTATTGATCGAAGAGCGAAGGTTGCAATAGTTCTTCTTTTAGTTGTTTATAACGATCGGCAAGAAAAGATAGCTCAAGAGTAAATGCCCATCGTTCTGGTTCTTTATAGAATTTTGGTAGAAAAGGGTTGTCGGCAAATCGTTCGAGTATAAGACGTCCGTTTAAGTCTTTGCTTAGCATGGTGGCTAAAGTAGTTTTGCCAGCACCAATATTGCCTTCTATTACTATAAAAGGTACTGAAATCATGAATGTTTATTTAGGTTCTATACCCATATTAAAAAAGGTAAATGCATATATGTCGGCTGTTTCTTCAATAATTTTAGCAGTTGGTTTTCCACCACCATGTCCGGCTTGGGTTTCGATGCGAATTAAAACAGGATTTTTGCCTTTACATTTCTCTTGTAATGTGGCTATATATTTAAACGAATGTGCAGGTACTACTCGATCGTCATGATCGGCAGTGGTTACTAATATGGCTGGGTAGTTTGTATTTTCTTTTATATTATGAATGGGCGAATATTGATATAAAGCTTCAAATTCTTCTTTATTGTCGCTACTTCCGTAATCAGTAGTCCAACTCCAGCCAATGGTAAATTTATGAAAGCGAAGCATATCCATAACACCAACTGCGGGTAAGGCCACTTTAAAAAGTTCGGGGCGTTGATTTGTAACTGCACCCACTAATAATCCTCCATTCGATCCGCCTTGAATAGCAAGATAATCGGGCGAAGTGTATTTTTGTGCTATAAGATATTCGGCTGCTGCAATAAAATCGTCAAAGACATTTTGTTTTTTCAGTTTGGTGCCAGCTAAATGCCATTTCTCGCCATATTCGCCACCACCACGAAGATTTGCTATGGCTAACACGCCACCTTGTTCTAACCAAACCAGACGAGTGGTGCTAAATGAAGGAGTAAGACTTATGTTGAAACCTCCATAGCCATATAAGAGGGTGGGATTTTTTCCATTCAACGCAATGCCTTTTTTATGTACAATAAACATGGGGATTTTGGTTTTGTCTTTACTTTCGTAAAAAACTTGTTTTACTTCGTAATCGCTTTCGTTAAAATCAATTTGTGGTTTAAACCAAATTTCGGATGCTTGAGTTTTTAGATTGATTTTAAAAATGGTAGTTGGATAATTAAATGAAGTGAAATCGTAGAAAGCAATATCGTCGTCGATATCTGTATTAAATGAATTAACTGTTCCTATGCATGGAAGCTCTATTTCATATAGAAATTTTCCTTGTAAATCAAAGACTTTTAAAATTGAATGAGCATTGTGCATGTATGTAACCACAATATTATTTTTACTAATGTTTACATCGTTAATTACATCGTTGGTTTCGGGAATGATTGTTTCAGTTTGATGGAGTTGGTTCATATTTATTCGTATTACCTTATAATTATTGGCATTTTCGTTTGTTTTTAGGTAGATAAAATTGTCTTTATGGTCAATTACGCTGTATTGATATTTAAAATCGGCAATAAGGGTCTGTATAATAGGTTTTGTGTTATTTAGGTTTATAATATGAAGGGCGTTGCCAAGTTCGCCGGCTTTTTCTTCATAAATACAAAGTATTTGGTTGTCACTGGTATTGTTGGCAAAAAAATTCTGAAAAGGCTCCGATGGTTTTTCCATTACAATTACGTCTTGCGATTGTGGGGTACCAAGTTTGTGATAGAATAATTTATGAAACTTATTGCTTTGCGATAATTCTTTACCTTTTTCAGGTTGGCTGTATCCACTATAATAAATACCATTGTTGAACCAAGCGATGCCCGAAAATTTAACCCAGTGAAGGGTATCGGGGAGCATTTTTCCGCTTTTTATTTCTTTGAAATATATCTCGTTCCAATCGCTACCGGCTTTTGCAATTGCAAATGCTAAAATTTTACCATCGGGCGAAATAGCAATTGAATTGAGTGCTACAGTGCCATCGCTCGACAGGTTATTTGGGTCGAGTAAAATATTACCCGGTTGATTTATATCGGGTGTTGTGTAGAGTACACTTTGATTTTGTAATCCATCATTTTTATAATAAAAATAAAGATTGCCTTCTTTAAATGGAGTGGAGCGTTTTTCATAGTTAAAAAGCTTTGTTATGCGTTCTTTTATTTTGTCGCGGTAGGGAATAGCTTTCAGATAATCGAAGGTTACCTTGTTTTGATTTTCAACCCATGCTTTGACTTCGGGAGCCGTATCGTTTTCGAGCCAGCGATATGGGTCTGGAACTTTTATGCCAAAATAGGTATCGATAGTGTCTACTTTTTTTGTTTCGGGATAGATAATCTTTTTTTCAGAATTGCACGAAATAGCCATAATAATTAAAACTAAATAACTAATATACTTCATATAGATTAAATTTATGCGTTCAAAAGTACATATTTTTTAACTAAAATGTAAAAAAGTTGAATGAAATTGATTTAGCAAAATTTTAAATCAATAAATTTATTTGCTTTTTTAAGTAAATAGGAATTAGTATGAAAATGGTTGGTGTTTAATATAAATAAATATCGTAAGGCATGCGAGCTTGAATGCCTTTTATATTTTCTAATTGCTTAAACGATTTGATATATCGTGCTAAATGTCCAAATTCTTTTTCGATGAGCGAAACTTCGGTATTTTCTTGCATTTCTTTTAATATTTGCTCAAAGAATGGTAGCTTTTCGGGTAATTCAATAATTTTAATTTTTCCTTTAATACCCGATTTTTGTTTAGCAATTTCGATGGCTTTTTCTAATCCTCCAAATTCATCGATTAAACCAATTTGTTTAGCATTAATACCGCTCCAAACTCGTCCTTGACCAATGCTGTCAATTTCGGCAGCTGTTTTTTTCCGACCTTCGGCTACGTGGTTAATAAAAACGCTGTAAATTTGTTCTACTCCTTTTTGTATAACTTGTTGTTCATATGGTT
Source organism: Bacteroidales bacterium (assembly GCA_013314715.1). Classification (NCBI taxonomy): domain Bacteria; kingdom Pseudomonadati; phylum Bacteroidota; class Bacteroidia; order Bacteroidales; species Bacteroidales bacterium. The sequence goes on from JABUFC010000003.1 coordinate 74,809, forward strand.
TAATAGGGCGAAATACGGATCCTAAGGTGGCATTTTCGTTGGTTTGAACGCCATCAATTGTGAGTCCGAGTTTATCATTTAAAAATTTTTGTCCGTTCCACAATAAACCAAAAACGCCAATAGAACCTGTAATAGTAGTAGGATTGGCTATAATTACATCAGCAGGGCATGAGATATAATATCCACCTGAAGCCGCAACATCGCTCATGCTTACTATAACTGGTTTAACTTTTTTAGTAAGTACTATTTCGCGCCAAATAATTTCTGAAGCTAAGGCACTCCCACCCGGACTATTGACACGCAGTACAAGAGCTTTAATGTCTGGATTTTCTCTTACTTTACGGATTTCATCGGCAAGTTCGTTGCCGCCAATTTTATCGTCTTCGTTTTTACCCAGATCTATTTGGCCAACAGCATAAAGAATGGCAATTTTTTCCTTTTTCCCAGGTACAAATTTAGCTGGTACTTTAGAATATTGATTCATTTCTACCCATGAAAGATCTTTGTTTCGGGTTACTTTTGTTAATTGACAAAGTTCTGATAAAATTTCATCGTAATATTTTAATCCATCAACAAAACCGTATTTTACGCAATTTTCTGCATTGTCTAATAATAAACTATCGGCAATAATATTGAGTCGCTCAACAGGGATTTTTCTTTCGATGCTTATTTGCGAAAGCATATGATTCCATATTGATTGAACATAAGTTTTGGTTTGTTCTTTATTTTCGGGGCTCATTTTATCTAACACAAATGGCTCAACTGCACTTTTAAATTTACCATGTCGTATTACAATGGGTTGTATTCCCAGCTTTTCGAGTGCATTTTTAAAGAATAAAATTTCTGAGCTTAAGCCTTTAAACTCGACAACTCCTTGAGGGTTCATATATATTTTATCAGCGGCTGAACATAAATAATAGGCTAATTGTGTATAATAGTCGGTATAGGCAATGACAGGCTTTTTGCTATCGTGGCGAAAATTTAAAATGGCATTGCGAATTTCTTCAATGGTAGCTAACCCTGCTTGCATGTTGGTTACATCAAGGTATATTGCTTTGATGTTGGGGTCTTCGGCTGCTTTGTGTATATTAAATAAAATGTCGTTGAGTCCTAAATTTTTTTCTGTATTAAAATCAGTAAACGAAAAAGATTTAAAGGGATTATCATCGGTACGTTCGTTGATAGCATAGTCGAGCTTTAAGTGTAAAATAGAATTAGGTTTAATTTTTGGGGGTTTTTCGGATGGGGCTAAAGCTGTAATAATGCCTAAAAATATTATAAACAAAATAATGTTTAATAAAAGTATTCCGACGATGGTTGCAAAAACATACTTTAAAAAGCTTTTCATAATTATAAAGTTTTAAAATTTAATACATAGGACGATTTGCAAAGATAAATGTTACATTAGAATATACATAATTTATAAGTATTAAAATATTCTAAATTTTTCCATTTTAAAATATAAATACCCTTTTTTAATTGATCAATAGGAATAATCGGTGAGTAATATGTTTTTAAAAGTAATCCTTGTATTGAGTACAATTCAACGGGTTGAACAGGACTTGAAAAAATAATTTGATTGTTAAAAATGATAAACGGTTGTTGTTGGTGGTCTAATTTATCATACGAAAGACTTGTGCAATCAGAAATAGCATCTCTTATATGGTTAATACTAACTTGTTTCATAATTTTATTTGGACAAACAACAAAATATTGAGGGGTGTAAGTAATGTTGTACAAATAAGTTACAACATCATCGTTAAGTGTGCTAAAAAAATGATAAGTAGCATGATATTGTTGCATAAAAGCGATAATGGAACTATCATTACGCCCAGAGCATTCAATGCCCCATATTCTTAGTGAGTCGCCATGATGATTATTCTCATTCCAGATGCTATCTAATATGGGAGTGTTTATTTGACAAGTACCACAATTAGTAATAAAAAAATCGAGTACAACCACTTTTCCAGAATCTAATGTTTGATATAAATTATGTTGTATTCCATAAACATCGGTTAATGTAAAATCGTATGCAATAGTTTGCGATTTAGTTTGAATAAAAAAATGAATCATTAACCAAAAAAGAATTAGTTTTTTTTTCATAAAATTTTTTCATAAAGATAAAATGTTTTAATTTTACACACAAAAACACTTTAAAACTATGTTAAAAAAACTTTATTTTGGATTGATGGCAATAAGCATAATTGCCTTATACTCTTGTAATGACAGTGTGCCTCCTTCGAATAAATTACTTGAAGATTCTACAGAAATTGTTGAAAGTGATTTACAAAAAACAGCTGTAAAAGTTCCTTCACCAATAGAACTATATATTTTCATGTATAATGCCAATGTAAAATTTGCAAAAGAAAATCTAAATCCTATTGATAATCATTCAAAATATATAAGTAAGCATAAAAAAGCTATCAATTTAGGTATATATGCGTCGGATTTAGCTTATTGTACTGTATTTAAGCAAAATAAAGAAACTTTTAGTTATTTTTCAGTAACCAAAAAAATAGCGGACGACTTGGGATTAACCGAAGGTTTCGACGAAAAAATTGTTAAACGTATCGATCAAAATATGAGTAATAGCGATTCGTTGTACCAGATATCGAACGATTCGTATTCAACAGCCGTACGTTTTTTAGAACAACAAGGCAAAGAAGACCTTTTACCTCTTATGATTACGGGAGCATGGATTGAAAGCGTAAACCTTGCAATTAAATCTGTTCAAAAGTTTGACCCTAATAACGAAATTGTTATTCGAATTGCTGATCAAGGTTTATTACTTGAAAATATTTTAGAACTATTTCAATATGTAAAAGACAACCCCGAATTTAAAGAGGTTATAGATAAACTTTTAGATTTACAACAATCGTACGATAAATTGCTCGACAATACCGATGTTACTATAACACAAAAACAATACGACGAAATAGTAAATAAAGTTAAAGCTATCCGCGCATTATTTATCGCATAAAAAAGGAGGAATGAATATGAAATTCAATATAATTATATTAGTTTTCGCTACTATGTTAAGTAGTATAACTTTTTATGGACAATGTGAACGTAAAAAGTTTTGTGATGATTTAATGGAAGATTTCGATTATCGCAGTCAATCGGCGTATGCTCAATTATCACCTGGTGATACAGCTAGCGTTAATGTAGTATTGTATGGTGGGCAACGCTATCGCATGTTTGTTTGCAATGATCCTAAATTAGGAAATGTGTCGTGGAAAATCGTTCAACCCGAAAGAAAAACAAAGCGTACAATTGATAAAATTAAAAAAGATACTACTTTAATATACGAAACAAACGAATATGGCGATTATAAAACAGATAAAGAAGGTAATTTAATTATTAAAAGTCGTCAAATAAATATTGATACTATATGGAACACGGAACGTATTTCTGTAGATAAAATATTGTATGATAATCGACAGCAAAATAAAACACCTTATTACGAAATTACACCGACTAAAAGTGCTCGTTATATAGTTCGTGTTGCTATACCTTCGGGCGACCCCAATTATACGGGCTGTGTTAATGTTTATGTAGGACGCAAAGCTATAGGACAGAAAAACTTTGTAAAAAAAGGTAGCATAAGTACTAAAGAGTAAACAATTTTAAAAATATTCATTATTTTTGCACCCTAAAAGTTGAATGGGTTATTGAGTTATTCGTTTATTTTTTAAGGTTCTTAAATAAATTGAGCAGTGTTGAAATATAGCTGGAGTGTTTGAATGCTCGAAATAAATCGTTAGGAGAGATGGCAGAGTGGTCGAATGCGGCGGTCTCGAAAACCGTTGTTCGCCGATAGGCGAACCGGGGGTTCGAATCCCCCTCTCTCCGCAAAATAAAATTGTATCTGTTGATTCTATGAAATAGCCATGAGAACAAATTCACACAAACCGAAAATGAAATTTACACACAAACAAACATCACTATTTGTTCGAATGGCGTATTCCATGTAACCTTAGTATATAGTTTAAAAAATAATTACACATGAAAATTTTGTATTAAAAAACACTTTTGTCCAAAATATTTTTAACAATTTAAAAATAGAATTGATAATCAATAATATATTAACTAAAAATAATGCATTTAAAATGATAGTCTCCGCATTTATAATTTTCTCATCTAATTTCTAATACCATCTCGTGTTTCCCTTTTAATAATGGAATATTTTGTTCGTATCATAAGTGAAAATAATGAAAATTTTTTTTGACAATAGTGATTTGAATTATGTCAAACTCTTATCAGATAAAAATAAAATGTAAATAAGTGTACAATGATTATAAATATTGCAACAAAGTAAGATACTAAGCTGAGAGTGAGGTAGTTTATTTTATTAGAATTAGAATGGGTAGCCAATGCCAATATTGATAGTAAAATCGTCTCTTACGTGTTTACGTTGAATAAATAACCAGCGATTGCCAATGCTTTCGGCGGGGTCTTTCCCTTTGAGCGAAAAATCGGATCTGAAAATAAAGAAACCAAAATTAAATCGTAAACCAATACCATAGCCAATAGCTAAATCGTTATAAAATTTATCGAGTTTAAACACTCCGTTTTCTCTGTTTTCTTTTTTATATATATCCCAAATATTGCCAACGTCAACAAAAAGAGCTGGTTCTATAACCCAAAAAAGCTTAAATCGGTATTCCAAATTCCCCTCTAATTTAACATCGGCAGTTTGATTATATACACCTTGATAAGTAGTATCATTAACCGATCCAGGACCTAAGCTGCGTACTGCCCATGCTCTAATACTGCTGGCACCTCCTGAAAAGTATTGTTTGTTGAATGGCAAAACAGAAGAATTACCGTAAGGATAACCGGCTCCGCCATACAGGCGATAAACTATTTTTGTGTTTTTACCTATAAATTTATAATAACGTAAGTCCATCTCTGCTCTAACAAACTGCGAAAAAGGTACACTAAACAATTGATAACTTGTATCTTGAATTTGTTTTTTTATTTCGTGAAAGTAAGTGTATAATAGGTTTCCCGATGTTTCAAATTTGCCTCGAATAAAAATAGTGTTTTGTTTATTTTTGCCAACTTTAGGGTCGTTAAATAAAAAACCATATGAACTAATGGTTTCCATGTGGTTTAAATAGCTGCTTTCGAGAAAAGTACCTCGAATTAAGCGGTTAAAACGCCACGATATAAATGGTATTTGAACATAATTTAATTCAATTGGGTTTACAAAATGTTTTAAATTTTTGTTGCCGTTCCATTCATAACCAAATGTTAACGTACTAATCGTTCTTGTATAGTCGGGTCTTTGCTGAAAACTATACGACCCTTGCACTTGTGTTATGGGATTATTGTATTTAATGAATTTTTCAGAAATAAACGGAAAAACAAAAGAGGGGAATTGTAATTTAGATTCTAATGATGTTTCGAGCGAATTAAAAGGGAGGTAAGTTTGAATTTGTTCGTCGTTTTGTTGAATAACAGCTGTTTGTCTTTCGATAGAACCATGTAAGCGAATGTTCAATTTTTGAGCACCGCCAAAAAGATTCCGATTATTGTAAATAAGATTACCTGCTACTCCAAGGTTTCCCGAAGAGTTTGTTCCTTCGGCTTCTATCTGATAAAATTGTTTTTGAAGTGGAGTTAATTCAATATTGCAATTTAAGCCTGTACGTCGTCCAGATTCGATAAAATGAATATTGACTAAACGAAAATTATTGAGCGATATGTATTTATTGTAAGTAATTTCTGCGTCTTTTTGATTGTAGTATTGATGGGGTTTTATAAAATTCATTCTTTCGAGTAAAGCTGGTTTATACATCGGTTTGTCGGTTCCAATTAAGATAATATTTTTGTATTCAATCGTATCGAGTTGGGAAAAGTATTGAGATTTGTTTTGTAAGGCCTGTTTAGGATTGTAGTTATGAAAAACAAAAACCGAATCGATAACATATTTTTGATGCGGGGTTTCTATGTCATTGTTAATATTGTTTATAATAACGGTTGTTATTAACACTTTTTTATCGCCAAGGGTAGTATCTACATTAAAAAATACGAAGTCTTTGGTAAAGTAGTAGTAACCTAAGTTTTTAAGTAGCATTGTAATTCTGTTGCGTTCAAGTTGTAATACCTCTTCGTCTAAAAAATTACCTTTTTTTATATATGATTGATTTTTCGATTCAAATAAATAGTTGGCAATAATTGGGTCTTTTGTTTCAAAATTAACACTATCTATAATAAATGGTTTTCTAGAATTGATATAGTAAATTACTTCTGCTTTTTTGGGAGATAGAATGTGTAAACTGTCGTCAACACTGGCATTATAGTAACCTTTCGTTTTTAAATAAAGTTTAATTTGTTCTTTTGATTTTATAATATCTATTTTATTAACAATTACAGGTGGTTCGCCAATAACATTACCTAATTTTGTTTTCCATTTTCGTTCTTTTCCTATGCGTGATAGATTATAAACGTACAAATGAAAAGGGATGGTCCATAAAATTTTTCTATTAACTTTTGGACGAATATAGCTTTCGAGCTCATATTTATCGATGTATTTGTTATGAATTACTATTTTATTTCTTTTAAGTAAATATTCATTATCGGGTACAAAGCGAGTAGGATAGCAAGAAATTAAAAATATACTTGCAGTTAAAAATATTAAAAAAAGTGGTTTAAACACTAATAATTAGTGATTTATTGACGGGGTTTTAATGTAATTTTTTCTGCTCCTCTACCTCTGTATGATGAACTTGTAGAAGTACCAGTTGAACCATTAACAGTAGAAACGGTATTGGTAACTACGTATTCGTTAACATCGCGTTCCATTACGATTTTCTTATCGCGTAATTCTCTTAATACCCAAATTTCAGCATATTGACCGTTGGCATATCCGTTGTCAATAACATAAGAGCTTGTTTTATAAGTACTTAAATTGGGTATTTCAATCATTTCTTCGTTAAAAACACGTTTAGTATATACGCTATCAATTTTTTGGTATTTATATTCATATATAAATGATATGCGTTCTTTATTTTTATATTTGTCTATACCATTAATTTCAACTCGACCTAAAAAATTCCATGAACCCGAACCTTTTGTTTCGAAAGTTGTAACCCATCTTTCGATGGTGGTTTGATTGGTTGTTTCATTTACTTGTGTTTTTTCTTCTGTAATTTCATATTTTAAGGTATGGGTCATTTTACTATTTTTATCGAAACGATATTCACTTTCTTTTATAATTCCTGTATAGCTTTTAGTTGTATCGTGAGGAGTATCAATAGAGTCGATGCTTAATGATACACTGGTACCATTTATATTAAATTTTACATTAGCTTTTAATTGTTGAGTGCCAATGGTTTTTAATATTTGACTTTCCATAGATTCAACGGTCCAGTCTCCTGTTACTCTAGCTTTTCTACTTTTAAAAGAAAAAAATGGGTCATCAACACCACGCTTACAACTGTCAATTACTATTATAGTAGTCAAAGCAACTAATAAAATGATTAAGCTTTTTGCCTTTTTCATAAATTAACTATTTAATATCCAAATTGTTAATAAAACCTATCGAATTTTTTTCGATTGGGTAAAATTATTTAATTATTTTATATTGACAAAATTTAAAGCACAAAAATTGATTTTTATCGAAAAAAAATGTTAATAACTTGTTTATAATAGAATATAAGTGTCAGATATATAGTAATATAAGATATTAACAAATACGTTAAAAAAACCGTTCAATTATTGAACGGTTTTGCAAACTAATGTAAACGTTTAGAATGAATTTTATTAGAACTTAAATCTAAGATGTTTATGAAAAATTATTTCTTTACTTTTAAAAAGGTATTAACTTGTTTTTCGTATTCTGTTTTAGGGTGTGCTCCAATCATCATTTGAGGTTCACCAGTCATTGGCACAAACAAAACAGCGGGTATGCTTTGAATACCGAAAATTTGAGCTAGTTCTTGTTCTTTATCTGTATTTACTTTATATACGTATATTTTCCCTTTGTATGTTTGACTTAATTCTTCAAGGTAAGGGGCAATCATTTTACAGGGTCTGCACCAATCGGCATAAAAATCAATGATACAGGGTAATTTGCCTTTATAATTCCATGTTTTCGATTTGGTATAATCGAATACCTTTTGTTTAAATGTTGCAGCGGTCAAATATTCAATATTATTACCTTCAGCTTGGCTTTTGTTTTCGGATAATAAACGTTGCGAAAAAACGCTTTGACCTAACACTGCAACTAATGAAAATATAACTAACTTTTTCATATTCAGGGTTATTTAACAATAATTGGAGGTTTAACGCCTAAAACTTCGTCAATTGCTCTAATGAATGTTTCTTTTGGAAGAGCACCCATGGCCATTTGTGGTTGACCATCTTTAGGAATAAATAATAAAGACGGGATACTACGAATTCCAAAAACAGCTGCCAATTCTTGTTCGGCTTCTGTATCTACTTTAAAAATATCAATTTTACCTTCGTATTCTTTTGCTAACTCTTCTAAAATAGGTGCAACCATTTTACAGGGCGAACACCAATCGGCATAAAAATCAATAATAGAAGGTTTGTCGCCTTCGTATTTCCATTCTTGATTTTTTTCGTAGTTAAAAATTTTTTCTTTAAATTCGGATGTTGTTAAATGTTTAAGCATATAATTAAGATTTTTAAATTTGATACAAAATTAATGTATTTTTTTTAATGAACATATAGATATATGTAGATATATACAAAAATTAACATTTATTTTATTATTTTTAACATTCATTGTACTTTTGTATCGAAATGAAACTTGCGTTAAACGATAAGATATTAACGACGATTGCTCAAGTAGCTCACATTCATAATATAAAAGCTTATGTTGTAGGGGGCTACGTGCGAGATTTATTGCTGAATAGAAAATCGAAAGATATTGATATTCTTGTAATAGGTGATGGAATATTTTTAGCCGAAATGGTGGCAAAAGTCCTTAATCTTAATAAAGTAGTTATTTTTAAAAATTTTGGAACCGCACAAATAAAATATAATAATTACGAAATAGAGTTTGTAGGGGCTCGAAAAGAGAGTTATCGTTCTGATTCTCGTAAGCCAATAGTCGAAAAAGGTACGTTAGCAGACGATATATATAGACGTGATTTTACAATAAATGCTATTGCTGTTTCACTTGCAGTGGAAAACTATGGCGAAGTGATAGATATATATAATGGTATAGATGACATTAAACATAAATTAATTCGTACACCTGCTCCTCCTGAGGTTACATTTTCTGACGACCCTTTAAGAATGATGAGAGCAATACGGTTTTCTACTCAGCTTCAATTTAACATTGATGAAAAAACATTGAAAGGGATAAAACAAAATGCAAATAGAATAGCCATTATTTCTAAAGAACGCATTGTTGACGAATTAAATAAAATTTTAATGTCAGAAATTCCTTCGATTGGTTTTTTATTGCTTGATGAAACTGGTTTATTACCTCTTATTCTACCAGAAATCAATGATTTAAAAGGGATTGATAAAAACGAAGGCTTAGCTCATAAGGATAATTTTTATCACACACTGCAAGTTGTGGATCAACTGAGGAGAAAGACGGATAAGCTTTGGCTATTATGGGCAGCACTCTTGCATGATATAGGAAAACCAGCTACAAAAAAATTTGTTGCTGGCATTGGTTGGACTTTTTATGGGCATGAGGTAGTTGGAGGACATATAGCTCAGCGAATATTTAAACGCTTGCACATGCCTGTACAAGAAAAACTGCCTTACGTCGTAAAGCTTATTAACTTACATTTGCGTCCTATTGCTCTTGTTAGCGAAGAAGTTACTGATTCGGCTATTCGACGTCTGATTTTTGATGCCGGCGATGATTTAGATGATCTGATGCTATTAGCTGAAGCTGATATTACCTCGAAAAATGAAAAAAAAGTACGTCAGTATTTACAGAATTTTAAACTGGTTCGAAAAAAAATATTGGATTTAGAAGAAAAAGATCGTATTCGTAATTTTCAACCTCCTATTTCTGGCGAAGAAATTATGAGATGGTTTAACCTTCCTCCTTGTAAAATGGTAGGCGATTTGAAATTAATGATAAAAGATGCAATTTTAGATGGAATTATTACTAATGATAGGAATGAAGCTATACAATATTTAATTAAAATTGCTAAAGAAAAAGGCTTGTCGTTATCTGCACCTATTAATTAATTCCAAAACGGGCAATGGGAGCTGCTTCTAGAGTTGAAAAATCATTTTTTAGAAATTTATAATATCCAACAATAGCAATCATAGCTGCGTTGTCGGTAGTATATTTTATTTTAGGTATAAATGTCTTAATGCCCTTAAATTTAAGTCCTTCAAAGCGATTACGAATTTCGGAGTTTGCTGAAACCCCACCGCCTAAAGTAATGGTTTTAATTTGAGTGATTTCTATTGCTTTTAATACTTTTTCAATCAAAATATCGGCAATGGTATTTTGGTACGAAGCGCACAAATCGTTGATGTTTTCTTGAATAAAGTTTGGGTTTATTTTAAGTTGATCTTTTAAAAAATACAAAAATGATGTTTTTAATCCACTAAAGCTAAAATTAAGTCCCTCTACATAAGGTTTGGCAAATTTAAATTTATTAGGATTCCCGACTTTTGCTAGTTTGTCAATAATAGGTCCACCTGGGTAACTAAGACCCATAACTTTAGCTGCTTTATCGAATGCTTCGCCTGCAGCATCATCTATAGTGGTTCCAAGAATTTCAAATTCGTAAGGGCTATGAACAAGTATAATTTGCGTATGACCTCCCGATACCAATAAACTTAAATGAGGAAATGATGGGAATTCTTTTTGTTCGTCTTTTTCTGACAAAAAGTGCGATAAAATATGACCTTGCAAATGATTAACTTCAATTAGAGGTTTTTGTAATCCTATGGAAAGACCTTTAGCAAATGAACTTCCGACTAATAATGAACCAAGTAAACCCGGACCTCTGGTATAAGCAATGGCATCGATATCGTTAAGTTGAACTTGGGCTTGTAAAAGTGCTTCGTGCATAACGGGTACAATGTTCGATTGATGTGCCCTGGAGGCTAATTCAGGAACAACGCCTCCGTAGTTTTTATGTACATCTTGATTGGCAATAACGCTACTTAAAAGGGTGTTGTTTTGAATAACAGCAACAGAGGTGTCGTCGCATGAAGATTCAATACCTAATATAGTTACAATTTGTTTCAAATTTAGTACTTTTGCAATAAAATTGTGCAAAATTAGAAAAAAAAGGTATATACCAATTTATTTTATTGTTTTTATCGGCAAAATATTGCTGATAGCATTTATTATTTTTAAAAGTCCACCTGTACAAACATTAATCACTCGCTATATTGCAAATAAAATGGCCGATAAGCTTAATACACGTATTGAAATTGGTGGAGTAGATTTTTCTGTCTTTAAAACCATTGTACTGCACGATGTATATATTGAAGATCAACAAAAAGATACATTATTTTACATTAAGCATTTGAAAATCAATATTAAAGATTTAGGTTTAAATCATAAAATAATAAAAGCTCATGATATAGAAATACAACAGCCGCAATGTTTTCTAAAATTAAACAATAAAGGGATATTGAATTTACAATTTATTATTTCGGCTTTGAGTGGCGATACTACCGATACTACTTCCACTAAACCATATCGTGTTTATATTGAACAGTTAGCAATAAAAAATGGAAAGTTTAAGTTTGATAATATAGCGGAGCCATATTTAAAGCAACAGTCTGTTGATTTTGACCATTTAAATGTTACAGGGCTAAATTTAAAAATTAACCATATAGCTATTTTGAAAGATAGTATTACGTTTAATATTCGTTCTATTTCATTGAAAGAACAATCGGGACTCATTTTAAAGCGACTTAATACTTATGGATATATTTCGGAGTCGGGCATATATTTAAAAAAATTATTTTTAGAGACCGATTACAGCCTTGTTAGAGCTGCTTTTTTAAATTTAAAAACAAGAAATCTGGATGATTTTAATGATTTTGAAAACACCGTAAAATTTGATATCTCTTTTTATTCTTCAAAAATAAGTTCAGAAGATATTGCTTTTTTTGCAAATAATTTACACGGTTTAAAACAAAATATAATATTGTCGGGTAAGTTAAAAGGTCCTTTAACTTCGCTTAAAACTAAAGATTTTTTAATTAAATATGGGAAAAATACTTTTATAAAGGGGAACTATGAAATATCAGGATTACCAGATATAGATAATACATTTTTATTTTTAAAATTTGAATTCTTAAAAACAAAACTGAGTGATTTTGCGGGCATGCCTTTACCTCCGTTTGATGGATCTCATAAATTGAGTTTACCCGTATTTTTAAATAATCTGGGGTCAATATTATATAAAGGTGAATTGTCGGGATTTATCAACGATTTTGTTGCTTATGGTAAATTACGAACCGATATTGGCGAAATAGTTTCAGATGCAAATATTCATTACGATACTTTAACTAAAAATACTGTTCTTAAAGGCAATGTCGCATTAAATAACTTTTTTATTGGTAAGGTAATAGGAGCGAGTCCTTTGATAAAAAATATAACAATGAATGGTTCTATACATGCAGAATTTACTCCAAAAGGTTTTAATTCAAAGATAGAAGCTTCTTTTAGTGCATTAAATTTTAATAATTATACTTATAAAGGAATAAAAGTAAATGGAATATTAAACGAAAAAATGTTTGATGGCTCCTTTCAGCTTCAAGATCCAAATATTGGAATTGATTTTCTTGGTAAAATAGATTATTCTGGAAAAGAGCCTGTTTTTAATTTTATGGCCGATGTTAAAAATGCTAAATTAAATGTGTTAAATTTTTTGCCGAAAGACTCTAATATAGAATTAAGTTTTTTGTTAGATTCTAAAATTAGTGGAAGTAATATAGATAATGCAAATGGTCAGGTCGATTTTTATCAATTATCATATAAACATAATCAGTTATTTACTTATATCAATAACCTGAAAATTGATATTACTCAAAACGATCAACTTAAAGAGATCCGTTTAAATTCAGATGTGCTAGATTTTAATCTTAGTGGATTTATTAAATTTGAACAATTGCCCTATTATGTACAAATGATGATAAATACATATTGGCCTTCAATTCAATGGGTACAGATTCCAAAATCATTTAAACCGAATAAAAACTTTAATATAAATGCTTCTTTAAATCTAAAACAATATGCCGATATTTTAAAAGATTATTTACCTTGGTTGTATTTTTCAAATCAAAGTAATGTAAACATAACGTTGGGACTTCAAAATGATGTTCAAATAAAAGTAGTAGCAGATTCTGCTAACATTGCTGGCATAGGAATTTCAAAATTGAATTTACGTTTAAACAACATAAATGACAAATTAAATACAGAGCTTCAAACCTCTAAATTATTTTTATCAAACGAAATTATTTTAAATTCTCCTCAATTAAAAGTTTTTACATTTAATGATGAAAATGAGTTGTATATCAATTGGAATAGAAACGATAGCTTATTGGGTGATGGTGAGATTTCAGCAATTGTAAATATGAATTTGAATAATAATAAATCATATATTAACCTTGTATTTAATCCTTCACGTTTCAATTTTAATCAACAAGAATTTTATATAAATGATGGTAAAATAGATATAACAGACAGTATTATTCATATAAATCAAGCTATTATAAACCAAGGTGAACAATATTTATATGTTAATGGCGATGTCGGTAGTTCGCTCAATGATAGTTTGCATATTAACATAAATCAATTTCAAATTAGTTACATTAATCCTTTTATTCGTTCTACAGGATTAAATTTTGAAGGTATTACCAACGGTGATATTTATATAAAAAGAACATTGAAAAAGCCAATACTTGTTTCGAATTTTAATATAACCCAACTTAAACTGAACAATGAAGAAATAGGCGATTTAAACATCGAAGGTGAATGGAACGATGAAAAGCAAATTCTCCAGTACAATGCAAGTGCATACAGGGGCAATATCAATACTCTTAATGTAATAGGGCAATACGATACAAATGGACAAATAGATGCAGATATTCAGTTTCAAAAATGGCGACTTAATGTTATAGAACCATTTATCAGTTCATTTGCTTCAGATGTAAAGGGAACTATATCGGGCAATGTTCATTTTGCTGGAAGCTTTGAAAAACCTCAATTAAATGGTAAACTTAAGTTAACAAAAACAGCTTTTTCAATTTCGTATTTAAATGCACGATATAATTTTACTGGCGATGTAGAAGTAAATCCCAATGCATTTGTGGTTCAGGGTATTGATTTATACGACGAAGAAGGAAATGTGGCCAAATTATCGGGGAGTATCAAACATCAATATTTTCGAAATGTAAAAATAAATTTATTGGTTAATACTAAACGCTTTCTGTTTTTAAATACACGATATACCGATAATAATATGTTTTATGGCTCGGTATATACTTCGGGGTTAGTGAATATTACTGGTGATATTGAAAATATAGCTATTAATGCCAATGTGCAAACCGAAAAAGGAACTAAATTTAATTTAAATCTTGAATCGGGATCAGAACTCACACAACAAAATTTTATACACTTTGTAAATAATAAATCGATAAACGATAAAAAACAAAATAATAGTTCGAATAATATTTTAGTCAATTCTGGTTTAAGTTTAAATTTTAATATACAAGCTACACCCGAAGCTAATTTTCAACTTATTTTCGATTCGAAAGTTGGCGATATTATAAAAACTCAAGGTACTGGTAATATTCGTATAGAACTTAAGCCCAATGGCGATTTTTATATATTTGGCGATTATATTATATCGCAGGGCGATTATTTATTTACCCTTCAAAATGTTATAAACAAAAAATTTGAAGTAAAACCTGGTTCAATTGTTTCATTCTCGGGCGATCCACTTAATGCTGATTTAGATATTAAAACGGTTTATAAATTGCGTACAAGCTTATACGAATTGATGATGGATTCTACCTATAAACAAAGGGTGCCGGTCGAATGTGAATTATCATTAACCAACAAATTGCTTAATCCATCTTTTCATTTTAGTATAAATGTACCGAACTCCGATAGTCATGTAGAGGGTGTACTAGGAGCTTTATCCGACGAAGAAATTAATAAACAAGTTATATCGTTGCTGGTACTTAATCGCTTTGTTACTCCAGAAACGTATAAAAGTGGTGTTAAAACTGTTGAATATTCAAATACGACTGCATTAGGCGTAAATTCGTCTGAATTATTAACTAACCAATTGAATCATTGGCTTTCGCAAATTTCCAAAACGGTTAATTTAGGTGTTAATTATCGTCCGGGCGATATGATTTCTAATGAAGAGTTAGAGTTAGCCTTGAATACTCAAATTTTTAACGACCGGGTAACCATTAATACGAATCTAGGAGTTGCTAATAGTTCTCAAACCGAATCTTCTATGTTGATTGGTGATTTTGATGTTGAATTAAAAGTAAATAAATCGGGAAAGTTAAGAGCCAAAGGATTCAATCGGACAAATACTAATATTTTAAAAGATACTTCGCCCTATACACAAGGTGTTGGTTTATTTTATCGTGAGGAGTTTGATTCTTGGAATGATGTGTTTAAAAATTATTGGAATGCTATTTTTTCAAGAAAAAAAGAGGAAGAAACAAAAAATTAACGCTTGTAAACGCAGAATTTCAACATCAATTTAGTAGTTTCACTATAATGATTTTCAGACGAAATCATTGTAAAATTGTTTATTTTTTCAATTGGGAAAAAAGCATCGGCATCGGAACAGCTTGCATCTATCCAAGTAACATATAATGTATTAGTATAATCAATCATTTGTTTGTAAATGCTTTCTCCGCCAATTACAAAACATAGGTTATTTTGCTTTTTTACATATTCTAGACATTCGTTAATGCTTGTAAAAACAATACAACCCTCAATACATTTGTTCTCGAGCGAAATGATGATATTGGTTCTATTGGGCAATGGCTTTTTAGGGAGCGATAGCCAGGTATTCCACCCCATAATTACGGGATGTCCTGATGTTACTTCTTTAAAATATTTTAAATCTTCTGGAATATGCCACAATAATCCATTTTTTTTGCCTATTGCACCATTTTTTGCAATAGCAACTATCATTGCAAGATTTTCTACTATCATTAAATTGTCGATTTATCTAACCATTTTTTTATGTCAGCTATATGACCAAACACAATGAGTATATCGTTGGCCTGAAATATATAATCGGGAGAAATTACTCCAATTATTTTTGTTTCGAATATATTTTTAGACAAAATGTGCTTTTGAATATCTTGTTTTATTGTAAGTATATTGATGTTATATTTTTTTCGCAAGTCGGCTTCTGATACTTTCATCCCAACGTATTTTTGAGGTATTAAAACCTCCATAACGGCATATTCTTCCGAAATGTTTAATGAATCAATAACATTTTTAAGATTTATTTTAGTTACAAAACGTTCGGCCGAATCCTCTTCGGGATTAAGAATTTCTATGACACCAATTGCTTCTAATATGGTTTTATGTATAGGCGAAATAGCTCGACTAATAATGCGTTTAACATTATATTTTTTTAATAATGCTGTAATTAGAACAGAAGCACCTAAATCTTCTCCGATAGCAACTAATACCATATCGGCTTCGTGAAGAGGAAGGGTTTTTAATACAGCATCGTCAGTACAATCAACTGTTATAGCAAAAGTAATTTTGTCTTTGATGTTTTCTACACGTTGTTCGATAGAATCTACACCAATTACTTCGTGTCCCAGTGATGCTAATTTTGACGCAACAGCTGAACCAAAGTTTCCTAAACCTATAACAATTACTTTCATATATTTTTAATTAATAATTATTTCTTCTGCAGGAAATTTATAGCGAACGGTTTTTACTTTCCTAATAAATGCAACAAATAGTGTGAGGGTTCCTATTCGTCCTAAAAACATGGTTATAATTAAAACCCATTTACTTGCAATAGATAAATGGGGTGTAATGCCCATAGATAATCCAACCGTTCCGAATGCCGAAAAACATTCAAAAATAATTTTTTCAAAATCTAATTCAGGATTATAGTATGAAACTAATACAATTGACATTCCAACTACTAATAAAGATAATTGTATCGTTGCAAATGCTTTTCTAACACTTTGCGATGAAATTTCTCTTTTGCTGATTTCGATTCTATTTTTTCCTTTGGCAAAGCTAAAAATATTTAGTATAGCTATAGCAAAGGTGCTTGTTTTGATACCTCCACCGGTACCTGAGGGTGAAGCCCCAATCCACATTAAAAACATAGTAAGTAAGGCGGTAATGGGCAATACTTGTGAATAATCGATGGTGTTAAAGCCTGCCGTTCTGGGTGTAACCGAAGCAAAAAATGAAAAGTACAATTTTTCAGCCCAGCTATATCCTTTTAATGTATTATTGTTTTCGAAAAGTAAAAAACTAATCATTCCTAAAAATATTAAGGATAGAGTTGTTATTATTACAATTCGTGAATTTATATTTATAATGTGGGGTTTATGGGAGTATGATTTTCCTTGTAAAATTCGAATAAAATTATATAAAAAATGTTTAAAAAGCTTGTAGTAGTTTAAAAGTATAGGAAAACCTATTCCACCAGCAATAATTAAGAATGCAATAATTGTGTGTAATAGATAGTTATGAGCAATACTAGGGTCCATTAATCCTAAACTACGTGTACTAAAGCCAGCATTACAAAATGCTGAAATGGAGTGAAATATAGAAAATTTTATATGCTCGGTCGAAAATCGTAGGTGTGGATCGAGCGAAAACCAAATAAGAATAAAGCCAATGAATTCAATGATAAAAGTAAATAAAATAATTTTAATAAGAGTTTTAAATATTTCGGAAATGGCTTCGGAATTTATGATATCTTTAATTAAAAGTTGGTCTTTAAAAGTACTCGAACCACTAAAAAATAAACCAAAAAAGGTAGTGAAAGTCATAATTCCTAGACCACCTATTTGGATTAATACCATAATAATAGTTTTTCCAAAAAAAGTAAAATAAGTAGCAGTATCAACAGTAATTAAGCCGGTAACACATACTGCAGAAGTAGAAGTAAAAAAAGCGTCGGTAATACTAATCCCATTATAAGTCGCTGCTGGTAATAATAACATTAATCCACCTACTAAAATGATAATGATAAAACTTGAAAGAAACAATAAAGAAGGATTAATACCTCTTAAAAAACTTAAACTCTTTTTTGAAAATTCAATAAGAAAGACAATGCTATTTAAACTAATTAAATAGATGGTTTCTAGTAGGTTATAATAATTTCCTAGCCAATTTTGAAAAAAATTGGGAAAGAAAAAATGTTCAACTACTAATACAGATAAAAATAAAAGTAGAGTAATTTCGCCTAATATAATTCGAAAAAGTGTTTTTTGCTGAATTAAAATAATAAGACGTATAATAAAGCTTCCTAATAAAAGAATTTGTAAATAAAGAATGGTGTTTTGAATAAAATTAATTTTAAGTATATGGTGTTGAAACCCTAAACGATAGATTGTCATTGCTATAACAGCAAAAGAAGTTGCAAAAATGGAGTTGGATAAAAAGTTAATGAGCCATGATAATAAAAAAAAGATACCTTTTTGAATTGAAAAGCTGATATTTTTAATATAATAAATTGGGCGTTTCATTTGAAGCAAATGTACATAAAAATTAAATCAAAAATCAAGATTTATTTTTAGTTGATAACCATATTGAGGCTTCGTATATGGTGTAAATAATATAGTTAAAGAAAAAAATGCCGGCAATTAAAAAACGTTCTGTGTTTAACAAAAATAAAATGACTAAAACAGTAAGGTGTAAAATAAGTTTAAGCATGCTTACAAGCATGTATTGACTTATGAATGTATTCGGCGATTGTTGATGTTTTTTATTTAAATACTGAAAACTAATGTGGCTTAAAATAAAAAAGTAGAATGAAATTAGAGTCAAATACCACAATGATGGTGCAATAAAAAAAATAATAATAAAGCTAACTAAAATAGAGATAGCAAATACGAACCATGATTTTTTATTTCGTAACATGAATTACTTTTTTAATAGATCTCTTATTGCAATATAAATAGCTAGTGCAACTGAAACAATTGCCATTAAAACTGTAAAAACAGGAAATTTCCATTGTATCGTTTTATCTAACCAATATCCACCAAAAATTCCAGCAGCAATAATGGTTCCCATTTGCAAAGCTAGGTTAGAATAGCGTGCATAGTTATTTAAGTTATCTTTTGTTTTTTGTGGGTCAATCTTCATTACGGCTGTTATATTCGCCCATTTTGCAAGTTCCCGAGAAAATAGCATTCGGTTCAATGGCTAATTTGCCGGTATAAATTTCGCCAACAATATTCGATGTTCCTTTAAGCGATAAAAGTTCGGTAGTAGTTATTTTGCCTTCAACTTTTCCGCCTATTTCGGCATTTTGGCAAATAATGTTTCCAATTACAATGCCCGATTGACCAATTACAACTCTTCCTTTTGTTTGAATGGTGCCTTTAATATTTCCATCGATGCGAATATCGCTTTCGCTTATAATGTCTCCAACAATATTGGTTGTGTTTCCAATTATATTAATGGAATTGGAATACATTTCATTGTCTTGATTTCTTGCCATAGCAAAACATTTTTGAACTCAAAGGTAGAAAAAAATTACAACATATTCGTTACCTTTGCTAAAATTTAATTTTAAATGATAGCTGTAATTAAAGATTTATTAAAAAAATACTTTTTATATTTT
>JABUFC010000004.1 GCA_013314715.1 Bacteroidales bacterium
TCTCACCACAAAATATACGTCAATTGTTGTTAAGTGTACAACTTAGTATTTTGCGTGATAAAAAAACGAATAAACGCTATGGTATTCCGTCAAATATAACTCAACTAGCAAAAGAAATTTATCAATCCGTAGAATTAAAAATATCAAATATTTCCTTTATGATTAAATAAAGTATTGATATACAATTATTTGTAAAATCATATAGTTCCTACATGATTTTTTATGTATTTGTATAACAATTACTTAAATATATAAAGTGGCGAAGTCGTGGGAAGATCCCGAAACAAGTTCGGGATGACGAATGGTGTGGTGAATATTGCCTATTTCAAAAGACCACCATACTACCCTCCAACCGTCATGTTGAACTTGTTTCAGCATCTCCTCAAACTACAACAATACCTCCCGACCGTCATACTGAACTCGTTTCAGTATCCAATCAAACACATCATTTCCTTCATACTATCCCTTATACGTAATGCTGAACTCGTTTCAGCATCCAATCAAACACATCATTCCCTTCATACTATCCCTTATGCGTCATACTGAACTCGTTTCAGTATCTCCACAAACTACAACATTACCTCCCTTAATCGTCATGCTGAACTCGTTTCAGTATCTCCACAAAACCCAACACTCACCCCAAAAAACGTCATACTGATTTTATTTCAGCATCCAATCAAAAAACATCATTCACATCATGAGACCTTTGCAAAATTCCTTTTTTCTTCTCATGTAATTGAAAAAAAATTGAAAATAAGATTGATTTTTTTACGATTACTGTTGTTGTATTATAGTTTTGCAAAGGTCTTATTTGCTGATTTTTCTAATTTTATAGTGTCAAAATAAGCATTATTTTTGAAATATGTTAAAAACATCAATAAGTTATTAACAATCACATATTTGCATGTTAATAGCCTTGCAAAGAATTCAAAAATGTAAATATTACCAATTGTGTAGATTAAATTTAAGGGACCTTTAAAGCCTTTTATAAAAATAAATTTTAAACAAAAAATTTGGCTTGCTTAAAATTTATATGAAAATCCAATACCAATCACTTCTTTAAATTGAATTCTAGGACCTTGTCCGGTTATATTACCAGATTTGTCTTTTATTATAATCATAATATCGTCATCATAAATTAATACCGTGTTGATAGAAACAGCTAAATATTTACTTATTTTCATGCCTAATAATGTTTCCCAATAAACATCAATGTTTTCTGGGTTCTTGAAATAATTTGAAAAAAGTTCTAATTTACTAGTAATATTAATGTTATTTGTTATTTTAGTTTGAAGTGAAGTTTTAATATAGCCTCCAAATTCATAACGTATTTGCTTACCTTTTTTTATAACATTGCCGTTAGTATCAAATTGGGCAGGTTCAACTCCAAACGAACCTGCGTTCGCTAAATGCTGGTCGTTTACAAAAGTAATTTTTCCCGTTATGGGTGCAATAAAGCAAGAAAATACATCTTTCTTTTTAAAATCATATCCAGAAGCAAAAAGAAGATAAGCGGGTGCCATAAAATTTGAAATTTTAACTGAATCGTTAGGATAATTATATCCAGGCATAAATTGTGTTTTAAAATTAATTAATGCTGCAATAAATGAGTTATTGCAAATTAAATATCCGAATTTCGATGAAAAATCTATTTTATCATCTGCTTTTTTCGATTTTGCTGTAGCTTGTTTTAGTATTCCATAACCTAAATCGAGGCTGCTTTCGAAACTGAATCGATGTTTATTGTATTTAGCAAACAAATTCAAAAGAGCATTTCCTGCAATAGAATTTTCTCCACCTGACGACCAATGGGTTAAGCTAAGTTGTGAAAATGTTAAATTAAATAAACCTCCTTTTTTCCAACCGATTAAGGTGCTGTCTATACTAATTTTACGCAAATCTTTTTCTTTATCAGCTATTTGAGCTTGAATTTTTAATAGAATAGAGCTTGTTAAAACGATTAAAAATATTTTGTACATATTTATGAATTATATTAAATTTGTGCAAAATAAACTATTTTATTTAATATGAGAAAATCAGCACTTTTAATTGTTGTTAGTTTAATTTTGATGGTTTCATGCAAAAAAGACCAAGAAACAACACCAACAAACAATACTAACAATAATCAAACAGAGAAAAAAGTAACACTTAAAGGACAAGTTTTAAATACAAAATCTGATTCCGTAGCTAAGGTGTTGGTATTTAATCTTAATAAGCAATATTACCTAAGTAATGTTATAAATGGGCAATTTTCAATTGATATTACTATTGGAAAAATTTATGGAGTGTTGTTTTTAAATAATGCTAATCAAATGTTGGGCTATCTTAAGCTTAATAGCGATTTAGATTTTCTCCCGCTAACAAAGGTAAGCGATACCATATCTACAATAAATCTGGAAACGCTTACTGCTCAAGGTGCACAATATATTCCAGCTTCGAACCCACTTGGCACGTCGTTAATATATACAAGTTCTGAACAACAAATGCTTGCTATGTTCGACGATGTAGCTTCATCTACTATTAAACATCCTGATGCAAATCAAAATGGAATTATTGACTTGTTAGAAAATAAGTTATTTTATATGCAACTATTGTACTTTATGGAAGGTGGTGTTTTCGAAAACAATAATCTTACTCCTACCATAAATAATCAGGTTTCCGTTTCGGGTTATCGTTTTGCTTTTGTTGCAAACGATACTTTATACCCATCTACTATTACATTTACCGATCCTAACCATCAATTTATGGGCAATAATGAAGGATATAAAGATTTTGACAATACACGTTTATATTGGGGTCCATTTATAACCAATATGCTGCCAACTATGGGAATATATACTATTGGCTATAATTCGCAACAAATAATTATTGAAGTTCCCGACCAATCATATATTCCAACTAATGTAGTAACTGCAATTCCCACCGTTGAGCTAAGTACAAACGGAACGATTAAGCAAATCTCGTGGTATTATAGAACTCCTAATAGTACAACCATACTAGATCCGAAATCGCTTATTAAAAGAATTATGATACAGATAGACGATAGCCAGCATAACCGTTTATATAACAGCGAAAACATTTCACCTCAAGAAGTAACCCATGTTTTGAGTGATCCAACAATTTCATGGGCAAATGTTAGTTATCTAATGATGACTTACGAAGATATTTTTGGTAATCAAAATATTATAACTTTTAGAAAATAAAAAAAAGGAGGCTGTCGTTTTTAGACAGCCTCTCTAATGATTGAATAACCTAATATTAAACGAACAGAAAAAGTTATTATTTAATTATTTCTTCGTATCTACGTTCTACTTCTTTCCAGTTTATAACATTCCAAAAACTTGCAATATAATCGGGTCGTCTATTTTGATATTTTAAATAATATGCATGTTCCCAAACATCAATTCCTAAAATGGGCACACCCTTTTGCTCAGCAACATCCATTAATGGATTATCTTGATTGGGAGTAGAAGACACAAAAAGTTTTTTGTTTTCATCGACGGCTAACCATGCCCAACCACTACCAAATCTTGTTTTTGCAGCATTTTCGAATGTTTCTTTAAATTTTTCGAAAGAGCCAAAAGTGTTATTTAAAGCTTCTGCTAATTTACCCGAAGGTGTACCGCCTCCATTAGGAGTCATAATTTGCCAAAATAAGGTATGATTAAAATGACCACCACCATTGTTTCGAACAGCCATTGGATATTTGCTCATGTTTTTAAATAAATCTAATAAAGGTATTTTTTCCATTTCGGTTCCTTTAATAGCTGCATTAAGGTTTGATACATAAGCACCATGATGCTTGGTCAAATGAATTTCCATTGTCAAAGCATCGATGTAAGGCTCTAATGCATTATATGCATAATTTAATGTTGGCACTTCGTATGGATACGATAATCCACTCTCTTTTATTTTTAAATTTTCCATAATGTAATAATTTTTTGTTAATGAATCATTGTTTGAACTGAATAAAAACGATAATATTAAAATGTTAATAGTATTCATATTTTTTTATTGCAAAGATAATAATTAAATTAGATTAAATCTAAATAGAATAAATTATTTAACAAAATTTAATATTTAGTCTTGCAAATTATTGTATAAAATTCGTGTTAAGCATGGTGCTTGTTTCTTTCTTTTTGCACCCAAAAATCATGTTTAGTCCCATTCTTAGGTTAATATTGCGAGTTGCTTGAGGCCAAATAAATCCTGAAACATTATCACTAACCATATACCATTGGTAAAAACCGAATTTTAAAGCAAATCCAAGTCCTACATTTGTAAACGAATTGTTTTGTATGGTATAGCTTACAGAGGTACTTAGCCATTTTGTAAACCTTGCATTTCCACTTAATGTTAAAGCAGCATGAACTCTTTTTAAATAAAACTCACTTCGTAATAAGGCTCCCACATTATATTTTTCTGTTAATTGATAAGTTCCACCTAAGTATAATCGAGATGGTAGCCAATAATTATATGCTTTATTAATGAGTGTTGGGTCAAACAATTTTATTACAGAATCGCGAAAAGCGTCAGCATGTGCTTCAATTACTGAGTCATCTTTTTGGAAATAGGGTTGAATATCCCAACCATCAAAATAGAATGTTCCCTTTGCTTTTAATCCATCTGAATTTTGTTTATAACGAATAAAGCCAAAATCGAGAAGACTTGCATACAGAGTGATTTTATTATTAAATATATATTTTGCTCCAAGGTCTAACGCTAAACCTTTGTTTTTTGTATTAAATATGACTTGTTTTTTTATTTGATTGAAGGTTATATCATCGGGTTTTAAAATAGTGTCCATTTCGAACATAAGTGAATCGTTGACATCATCGTATTCAAATTTAGTAATGTCAAAAAAGGGTTGGCTGCTATGAACCTCCATATTGGCATCAAACGTATATGAATAGTCGTCTTGATTGGTGTTCCATGTTAATTGATTATTTTTAAACCATAGATTGGCTTTGCCAAACAATAGTTTTGCTCTTGCTCCCACTGTCCATTTATTATTTAATGAAGTGGCTGCACCAATAGAGTATTCTCTATACCAATTGAAGTTAGCGCCAAGAAAACTTAAAAAAGCTTTTTCACCTAATAAAGATTTTCCATTGCCTTCCCAGCCAAGAATAACTAAATCGCGAGGAATACTAATCATTGTATTAATGCGTTCATTAACTCCAAAACTAAAATACCAATTTCGCCATATATAACTTGCATTTAACCAAGGTATTTGAGTCTCGAAGCTAAGGTAGCCTACCTTGCGCATTTTATCAATTAAATTAGGAAAATCGAAAATAAGCGAATCGGACATAATTCCTGTTCCATGATGTATAAATTGTTTATACGAAAAACTATTGTTATTATAGTTTATATACAAAGGTGGCATTATTTGTCCTGAAACAGGAACTAATAAACCGCTTATAGTTATTTTACATGGACCGTAAAGGGCAGGATTGGTTATATTGGCTTGGGGCACAGACATAAAATATAATGTTTGATTTTGCTGTGCATATATGGTAATATTGATTACGCTTATTAAAACAAAAAGAATTTTTTTCATAACACATTCCTCCCTTATTTATTAAAATCTGTTTGTGTGTTAACTTTGGCTTGTACTTGAACCCCTAATTTTACATCTAAATAATTGTCTGAATAAAAGCGTACGTTAGTGTTTCCTTGATTATAGGTATTGATATAACCTCTGATAAGAATTTTTTTAACATTACTTAATCCCGATAAACGATTACCTGTATAAGTAATTTGAGTAATTTTTCGAGTTGGTTGAATCACTTTCCCATAACCATTAATAACACCACTTTGAACAATTTCCATATTTTGTGGGGTAAACATGGAGTCAATAACATTAAAAAGCGAATCGGTAAAATATAATTGAACACCGGCTTTAGTTGGCATTGCATTCAGCATATTAATGTTAAAACGCACATATTCAATATTGTTTAAATCGACGGTAGAATCTTTGTAGTATTCTGAAAAATCAAAATCTGCCGTATCTTGTAAAACCCATTTAGTAGAACGCCCCCATAAGGGTAACTCAACTTCTAAATTAACAGCAAAACGACTGGTGTCGGTTAAGAAGTTATATTGGCTTGTACTTGGAGGATTCATCATAGCTGTGGTTTTTAAATAAAAGTAACGAGGGTTATTATAAATAATATCACGAATAGTAGGAAAATTGCTTGTGTCTAATAAAATATTGGTAATCTCATTGTTTCCAGCTACTGTTGGTGCATTTACTATCAATGGATTATATTGTGACGGGATAGAATATGGATGATAAGACTGATCGCTTGAAGAGTAAATTTTGAAATCGGTAAATGTAGCTCCTAAAGGCACACCAAATGAATTAAATAAATTAAATTTAATTTTTGGGTCCATAAAATATAATTGTCCATTAAGAGCATTATTAAATATTTCAACATTTACAGTATCTTCTTGAACAGGTATAACACGATTGCCAAAATATCCGTATATAAGTTTATATTGTATGTTGCTAAAATTCATATTTACTTGAGCTTGGTCGGTTGGTAGCACCGGATGGCCAGCATTGGTTAGTGTTAGTGTAACTTCGCATACCAATTGATTGGAAGTGGGAGTTGTAAATTGATAATCGACTAAATCGTTAAAATCGTTAGAATAATTAAAACCATTTGAGCTGTTAATGTTTACGGTTTTAGAATAAGGTAATCCATTTTTGCGAATAGTCGGAAAAGTGACTGTTAAAAGTCCTGTGTGCTGAAAGGTAGAATTTAATTCCAAATGAAAAGTACCATATTTAAAAATTAAACTATCAATAACATCGGTGGGTGATTGAATCTGTAATATCTGTTGAATAGTTTTTGTTACGACAACTGGACTTGTAGTAGGGAAACCCTGAGTAGTAAAATCGTTGGCAGAAAAGTTTTGAGAAAGCGATTGATTGGGAATGGATACATATTGAGATGCAGGTAACGAAAAAACTTGCTTATTATATATAAGGTATAAAAAATGCGAGGTGTCTTCAACAAACAAATGTTGAACATCATAGTCTTGAAGTAAGTCGCGAAGTGTTAATTTGCTATGAACAGCCGGTGCTGCCACATTAGGGTTCCAGTCTACATGATTGGATACTTTGTCGAAATCGAAATAATCTTTAACACACGAAGTAAGAAATGATATTAACAAAATACTTGTAAGAAATCGAGAATATTTCATAGATATTTATTTTTTAATTATACATTACCAATGTTTTATAAGCGATAAAAAAAATTAAACTAATTTTGCAAAATTAACCAAATTTTTCTGATGGAAAAATGTATTTTTGAATTCATAATTATTTTTTCTTTTAGACGAGTTTTTATTAAAAAAGGTTGATTTAAAATTATGATAATTCATGATAAAATAGGTCTCGTTCAATAGGAATAAAATTTTCAGATTTAATCAGTGCTTTTAATTCTTCAACTGTTATCATCGGTTTTTGTTCTTCACTTCCTGCCATGGTGTATATTTTAGTACTATCATATATAGTTCCATCAATATCGTCAGCTCCTGCGTGTAGCAACAAAGCTGCTTTTTCTCTGCCTATCATGGGCCAATAGGCTTTTATGTGTAAAATGTTGTCGAAAAAAATACGACTTAATGCAAATACTTTCAAATCGTCAACTAATGGAAGTTCTTGAATATGCGATAAGAAATTTTGTTGATGTCTGAATTTTAAAGGAATAAAGCAGTTAAAGCCTTGAGTTTCGTCTTGCAAAAGTCTAATGGTATGCATATGTTCTATTCTATCATGAATGGTTTCAATATGACCGTATAACATAGTGGCATTCGAAACAATTTTTAAATGGTGTGCTTGTTCATGTACATTTAACCATATTTTTGCATCTCCCTTTTCGGGGCATAATTGTTTTCGAACGTTATCATTGAAAATTTCGGCGCCTCCTCCGGCGAGTGCATCTAATCCGGCCTTTTTAAGTAGTTGCAACGTCTCAGATATACTTTTTCCAGATTTTTTTGCCATAAATTGAATTTCGATGGCTGTAAAAGCTTTAATTTGTAAGGATGGTCGAATGTTTTTTATGTCATGTAATAAGTTTAAATACCATTCTAAACCTCTTTGTGGATGAACCCCTCCTGTTATATGTATCTCCTTAATGGAGCCGGGTAAGTTATTTATTCTATTTATAATGGTATGAATATCATCTTCCCAAAACATTGGTTCGTGCGGATCTTTATGAAAAGAACAAAATTTACATTTATATATGCAATAATTGGAGGGTTCTACATGTACATTTTGAATGTAATAAACCTTTTTACCAAACAATTTAAATTTAATACTATGAGCTATTTTTATAAGTAGCGACAACGGAGCATTTTGATATAAGAAAAATGCTTCTTTAGTAGAAATTCTGCCGCCTTCAAGTCGGCGATTAAGAATAGTTTGTACTTTTTTTTCGATGTTAGCCATATAAACAAAAAAGTAAAGAGTACAAATGTACCCTTTACTTTTTTGCTATACAAGGATTTTTAAAAAATTATTTTCCTTTTAACTCGTCACTAACGGTTAATTTTTTACGTCCTTTTGCACGGCGAGCAGCTAAAACTCTACGTCCATTGTGAGTTGACATACGTTCGCGAAAGCCATGTTTATTTTTACGACGACGATTCGAAGGTTGAAATGTTCTTTTCATAAAGCCAAGTCTTTAAAAATGGAATGCAAAGGTACAATATTTATTTTTAATTGGCAAAAGATTTTTAACGTTTTATGATAAAAGTTTTAGAATAAATATTTTCATCGCTAGTCATTCGTAACAGATAAACGCCTTCTAACCATTTTGAAGTTTGAATATTAATTTCAGTATCTTCGCTTAATAATGTTTTTTCAAAAACTAATTGACCTGCTGAATTATAAACTTCAATGTTTTGATAAAAATTTTCTTCAGTATTGATGAATATATGTATATAATCATTAGCAGGATTGGGAAATACAGAGATATTGATGTCAGTTGGTTCTTCCATAGATGACTTACTGCAATTTAATATTCTTATATTTGGATATGTTTTAGTACAATTATTTACATCTGTTACTGTAACAATATAGCCAAGTGAACTATAGCAAAGACCAACAGCTCTTTGTGTTGTTTGGTGCGCAGGGTCATTCCATAAGTAAGTATAAGGTGGATCGCCATCGGTTACATCAATTTGAGCCCATCCAGTACATTGTCCTTGCTGAGTACAATTAGTCGAAGGTGTTAGGGTAAAGGCTTTTTTACCAACTCCGACAGAACCTGTTTTAGTGGCATTACAGCCATCGGTTACAGAAGCATAGTATGTAGCAGGACCTAAGTTATTAACGGTTTGTGTATAACCAACAATAGTGCCACTTAATGAACTTTTTCTCCATATATAAGTATATGGAGTTTTGCCACCAGAAGGAACTACTGTTACTGAACCCGATTGTGTAACGGTACAGTAACTCGATTTTGTAGAACTTAATGATAATGATAATGCAGGTGGGTTTGTTAATGTAACTGTAATAACTACGGTTGCTGGACAAGCATCACGTATGGTACAATAATAAGTATTGGCAGGTATGCCCGAAATGGTTTGAGTCGTTTTACTCTGATAAGACCATAAATAGGTATAAGGTGGATTGCCGTTTTGAGGTATAGCTGTTGCAATACCATCGGTACCACCTGGACAAGGATCGGTCTTGGTATATGTAGCTGTTAGTGGTGGGTTTTCTTCTAAAACATATGTTTTTGTTAGACTACAATTATTACTACCCGTAACGGTAACTGTATAATTACCAGCTACAAGAT
Source organism: Bacteroidales bacterium (assembly GCA_013314715.1). NCBI lineage: Bacteria > Pseudomonadati > Bacteroidota > Bacteroidia > Bacteroidales > Bacteroidales bacterium. Next base: position 9,822 of record JABUFC010000004.1, read on the forward strand.
TACTAATAGTTTGGGTTGTAGCTCCGGTATTCCATAAATAAGTATAGGGTTCATTTCCGGGGGTAGGTGTAGCGGTGATACTTCCATTGTTTCCACCGGGACAAGAAACTTTAGATGCTGTAAAATTAATATCGTCAAAACAACCTATTTTAGCTAAGAAACCATCCCGATAGTTTATTTTAGGGTTTATTAAAGAATCGTTACCTATATATAATTTGCTTGAATTGAATTCGCCCATGTAATGATAACTTCTTCCAGTTGAGCTTATTAAGCAGTTCCATGCAGATTCATTTAATGTTCCTTTTGATGCTAGTGTAGAATTTATTTGTCCTGTTGTTGCATCGCCTAAGAGAATGCAGGCATCTATTCCGCCTTTTAATGTTAATCCTAAACTGCTAATATTACCACCGTATGAACCAACGGCTGCAAAATTCGATGTTGATGCTACTATGTTATACAATTTGTCATCTCCGGTGCTTCCTTTTGTTTTTATCCATTGTAAGGTGCCATCAGAATTATATTTTGCTAAAAGCATATCATTGTATGAACTAGTATTCGTTGGATGTAAGTTAGACAAAACACCGTCGGTAGAATCTATAGTTAATTGGTTACAATTAAAATATCCAGCAATATAAACGTTTTCATCAGCATCTAGACTGTGTCTAAAAACATAGATGTCATTGCCTATACCCATTATTTTTCGAACCCAAAGGTCTTCACCGTTGCTATTAAGTTTTGCAATTATACCATCTCTCTTATTATTAGAACTATTAACTGTTTGATTAACAAAAGTTAATGAATTTGAAAAAGTTCCAGAAATAAAAATATCTGTACCATAAGTCGTTACTGTTCGCAGATAGGATAAAGAAGAGGTTGTTTCGAACATACGATGCCAGATATAATTTCCCCATTCGTCGGTTTTTACAAGAACGTTTTGTCTGGTAGAATATTCATTGGCAAAACATTTTTGAATACCACCAGCAATATCCGCTTGATTAGAAAAGTTAACTAGAACAAGCACATTATTATCAGCATCTATAGAAAGGTTTCCATTAATTTGATGGTCGGCACCTGTTGCTATGGGAAACAGCATGTCTAATTCGCCAACATTAGAAAATTTAGCTACTGCAACATCATTTCCTTCTGCGGTTAATTGCCATCCATCAATATTGGTGGTGCCGTTAAATGTAAATCCAATGTAAACATATTTTTGATCAGGACTTAAAGCAATGCCATAAACATTTTCGGTACCTGCACCGCCAAGTTGTTTAATCCAAATAATTGACCCTGTTGAAGAGTATTTAGCCAAAAACATGTCTTGTAAGCCATTGGTTGTAAAATTATAGGAATCGTGTGTAATGGTCCCATTAAAATTTCCTGCAATGTAAATATAGCCATTGTTATCAGAAATCATAAATAAGGGGACATTTTGTCCTGGACCTGTAAAATGTTTTTTCCATAAATAAGTTTGCGAAAATGCAACACTTAAATTTATGGTTAGAACTGCCAAGAGAAAGTATAGCTTTTTCATATGCTTATATTTTAACTTTTTTTACGAAAATCGTTTTTATTTGTTGCAAAGTAAATAAATAAACTTATCAACAGTGAACGTAAAATTACTTGAGTTGAAAACTTTTTATCATTAATATGATTTATTATTTTTTGGGTTTGAAAGATTTGTTGAATAGAATCTAATTTAAGTGATGATAGTATGATGTTTTCATATGATTGATAGTTTTCTAAAAAACGCTCAAATACATCGGCTGATTGAATGGCTTTTTGAGGATTTTGAATAATAGCAGAGGGTAAAATGTTTAGAGATGCCTTACGAATAAGCATCCTATTTCCTAGTTTGTTAATAAATACATGATTAGGTAGTGAAAAGCAAAATTCTATTAACCTGACATCGGCAGTAGGATCAATAATATTGATACCATATTGGTTTGCTTTTTCGTTCCAATTAGCGTATCCTGTAGAATGTATTTGTTTAAAAAAATATTGACGACTTAAAATTAAATTTTTAGATTGAAAAGTTGGGTTATAATTTAGTTTGTTTAAATACGACAAGAAACGATGTTGTTTTATAAATGAGTTATTTAAATAACTGTTTTTAATATAAAAAGGTTGATAAAATGGAAAAATATTTTTAAGCTTTTGTAACCAAGGAGGTTGTTGGTTCGGCTTTGGATTGAAAAATGGCCATGAATAAGTGAGGTTACCCATTTGACCAATGAGTAAGGTTTGTACATTTTGCTTGGCAAGTTGTTCAAACATAGAGAAAAGCCAATATTGATTACTTGCATTTCTAACTGGCAGATGATGGGTTTCTATGGTTTTAATTAAGCCTTCAAAAGGGTTTGTTTTTTCTGCCTTATCGATTATATGAATTATATTGGGGTATTGGTTAGCTACTAATTGTGCAAAGGGAGCTTCGTCGGCATAACGATAAGTAGATTTGATTTGTGTTTTAGGATTTTTTACAGTAGCGGTAATAGCAATTAGATTGCGATTTTGCTTTAAAAGTTCAGATGCTGTTATTGCTGTAACAAACGAAGAGTCGAGCCCACTGCTTAATGTAGAGGCAATGATATGATTGTTGTTAGTATGTTCTTTAATAATGTTTCTGAATAAACAAAGGAAATGTTGAATATAATCTTCTTCTTTTTTATATTGTATAACTTGATTGAATGGGGGATCCCAATATTTTTGGCTTTGTTTTTGGTTATTCTGAAATTTTATGATGTGTGCCGGATTTACTTTAAAAATATTTTGGTATGCAGTTTCGTCTGCTGTTCCATTAAAACCAACTGCTAAGCCAGCAAGATGTAAATAATTTAATTCAAATGTAGAGTTGCTAATTTTCTTTAATAATTCAATATTTGTTGAAAACGAAAATGAGTTATTAACAAAATGATAATAATAATTAAACATGCCCATATGGTCGCGAGCAACGGAAATTTCTTTTGTTGTTGTGTTTAATGTTAAAAACATCCATTTGCCAAGACATTTTTTTAATCCTTTTTCTTGCCATTTCTTGTATGCTTCGAATATAATTTTACTGTCGTGATATTGTCGAGGTAAGGATAATTCTTGACATAATTCATTACGATTATGCAAATGGGCAATAATAAAAATAATTTCGTTTTGATTTTCGAATAAAAAGCTTTGATTTTTTTGATATTTTTCAGGTAATTGAGCGTATATTATTACTTCAATAAAAGATTCTTTTATTAAAATTTTATTGGTAAAAGCGTATATAGAAGGTTGCTTCCATATTGATATGAGTGGAGAAGGGGTATTAGAAAACCTTATTTGCCCTGCAACGATATACATTTTATGGGAAATAATAAGTGGCTAATGTAACAAAATCTTTTCCTCCTTTTTCTACTAAAAAATATCCGTTGCTTTCTATCCAGACGTGTGCAATGAGTTTTTGGTTTTCTTTTGTGAGACCCATGTATAAATGGTATGGAATTTTGTATTTGCGAAGAAAATAAGCAGCGGTTAACGATTGTTCAAAACATTTGTTACGCCAAATGCTTAATCGGGCAGCGCGTAAGATAGATTTTTTAATAATAACAAGTTTTTCTTTATCATATTTGAAAAAATATGACAATGTAGTGTTTTGTTGTTTATTGCCCATTTTTTTTTCAATAATTTTAAAGGGCATCCATAAAATATACCAGCGAATATAAAAGGAATATATAAGTGCCATTATAAGCAAATATTTTTCAAACGTTGGTAATAATATAAACTTTTTAAGTGAATACAATTTTTATGCTTTTAATTGTATAATAATCATTTTTTTTTGGTAAAGTAAATTCAGAAATTGAAGTGTATCTTTTTCGCACTTATTTTTCTCGACTTCAAATTTTAACATTAAATGATGTATAAGAACTTCGAATGCAATAGGTTCGGCTATCAATTCCCAAATGTATGCTCCTACTTTGTTGAATGAGTAATATTGACCTGTATCTGGATTTAATAACATTACTTCTTTGTCTAAATAAGTAAAAGCAATATTTGGATTACGCCTTATTATGGAATGTTGACTAATTTCTTGGCTCATAGTTAAAATATTTAATCATTGAATTATGATTTTCAAAAATAGTATTTATTTGATTTCTGTTGAGTATGGTTTTGTAATATTCACTTTTACCGGTATGAAAAAATACTTGTTGATAAAGCGATTTTTCTTCGAAGCCAAATTGTTGTTCTTGTTTTGAAAGATTTTCGAAGGAGGCAAAATGTATGGCATCCGATAGCTTTTCTGTTGTATAATTTTTACCTATAAATGTAAGAATTTTAGCAAATGTTTCATATGGACGATGAAGCATTTCTTCATATTTTACAATTATTAGAGGTATTTCGTTTTGCGATAACCAGCTTTCTATATGTTTAGACCAGCTACCAATGATTTGTGGCAATTGATTCAAATATTTTTTTTTCGGAACCGAAAGCTGATAATGATCTTGATTCATTATGTCAATAGTTTTGTCGATACTAATACCTAAATGTCGAGAAAAAGAAATGGCTACATCAAACGGATTCCGTACAAGATAAATTACAGCTTTTGAGTTTTGAGTTGGTAAAAAGGGCATTCCGAAAAGTTGTTTTTGGTACATGTCGTGAATCTTAACTGGAAAAAGGGATTCATTACAATAATTCGAAAATTTCTGTAGTCTTAGTTCATGCAATTCTTTATAGGTTAGTTCACTTACATCAATATCGGCTTCATCTTCTAAAAAGCTTTTAGAGCTATAAATAGGAATAGCAATTTGGTTTATATTGGTTATTCCAAACAAAAAACGCGCTAAAAAAATTCTACACCATGTATTACCCGATTTGGGATAAGACGCTATCCATATAATGGATTGGTTCATTGTCATTTGACAAGTTTTAAACATTCCATTATAAATGAATCCCATTTTTCTGAAGTGATGCTGTGCGAACGATGAATGATATATATATCGGTTTGATTAGCTAAGGTGGTTAACGTTTCAAATACATTTTGACGAAACATTGATTCAACTATGTTTCTACGATAAATATATTTCGATAATAGAATAAATTTTTTAACTCCATGAATTTGTTCTATAAAAGTATTGGGAGTAACATGGTTTTGTAATATAAAAATAGTGGAAGGACTTTGAATTTGAGTGTTAAAAAAGGAATGACAGTTAATTAAATATTTGTTAATATCAGGATGAACTTGCTTATTTATAGATGCATGATAGCGTTCGATTGCATCGAGCCAGAGCTTGATATCAGGAAATGCAGGTAAGGCTTTAATGAGCTGCTGTTCTTTTCTGACAGCAACAATATCATCTGCAAAAAAACGAGCTTGATGTTTTTGAATAAAATGATATAATAACGTGGATTTTCCACTACCAGAGTTCCCAAGTAAGAGTAAGCTTTTATCATTATATACAACACCTGATGCGTGAATTGGAATTTGGTTATAATAGGCGCATATAATAGCCATAATTGGGCCATATAGATATTGTTCAAATTGATGTTTATTAGTAAATGAGGTAAATAAGGTTTGTCTTGTTTTATCAAAAAAGAATTGAGTAAATTTTGTTCGAAGTTCAAAAGCTGTTTTGTTTGCTTTAATGTGTATTTTATCTATAATAGGTTTTTCAATATCATAGGATGCAGCTTTTTTCTTTATATATAAATCAGCTTGCTCGAACGATGTAGCTAAAAATTTTGATAGCTCTATCTCCGACGAAATTCTGAATCCAAATGCTAAATAAGTGTACAATGACAATTTTTTTATTCTTAGAATTTTATGCAAATTTACGTTAAAAATATCAATATTCATAGGTAATATAATAGAAGCTTTATATTTATACTTTTAATTTTTTAGAAAAAACGATTTATTTTTTTCAAGTTTTCAAAATTTATTAACATTTTGTTCAAAATTAAGAACCTTATACTTATTTTTGTGCAAATATATTAGATTATGATACGATATATTCTTTTGGTTTTCTTAACTTTAATGATAAGTGATGCTATAGCTCAAGAAGTATCATTAGAACAATTAGAAGAACGCGACAATAATACTTACTATTTAAAACAGACGGGTGAGCCTTATACAGGGCAATGTATTGGAAGATGGCCTAATGGCAAAAAGAAATATGAGGGAAATTTTAAAAAAGGATTAAAAGATAAAGTTTGGCGTGAATTCGACGAAGACGAATTAAAAATATTTGAGGGGAATTATAAAGATGGAACATTAAATGGAATAGGTACTTTTTATTATCCTTATGGACAAATTAAAGAGCAAGGACAATATAAAAACGATCGTAGGGTAGGCAAGTGGATAGAATGGGATCAATTTGGAAAAAATAGTAAAGAGGTTATTTATCAAACTCAAAATGAGTGGTATTCTAAAACACAAATTAAAAGTGAATATACACTCAAAAATGGGAAAAAACACGATAAATATATTGAGTATTTTGAAGATGGTAAGCCTAAGTTAATTATTAACTATGCAGATGGTAAGAAAAACGGACAAGAAATTTCCTTTTATTCAAATGGATACAAACAATACATAAAGACTTATGCTAATGATACTCTTCATGGTTACTATGCCGAATTTTTTGAAAATGGTAAAGCAAAATTGAAGGGCAATATGAATAAGGGTTATAAAGAAGGTAAATGGATTACATACGATGAACAAGGGAATGTTCTTGCCGAAGATGAATATAAAACAACAATAAAATATTTTCCTAATGGAGATAAAGCAGAAATAGCTACTTATAAAAATAATAAAAAAGAAGCTGAGTGGCTATGGTGGTTCGAAAACGGACAGCTTAAGTATAAAGAAAATTACAAAAATGGAGTAGCGGATGGATTATGGGCAGCGTGGTACGAGAATGGAGAGAAAAAATTTGAAGGCGAAATGAAAAATGGAAAAAAGCATGGTAAATGGTTAGAATATTATTCAAATGGTAAAGTAATGTCCGAAGAGGTATATACAGATGGCGTTTTGAATGGACCCAAAATACTATACCATAAAAATGGACAGAAAAAACTCGAAGTTACTTACGAAAATGGTAAAAAAATTGGAACACAAATCGAATATCATGAAAATGGAGTTAAATCATTTGAAGGTGTTTGTAAAGACGGAAAATTAAATGGAGCCGCTGTTTATTACCATGATAATGGTAAAAAGGCTCAAGAAGGTAACTTTGTAAACGATCGTCGTGAAGGCATATGGAAAAGCTGGGATAAAAATGGTCAATCCTCTGCCGATTTGATTTTTAAGACCGTTAAAGAAACTTATAACAATGGTAAACCTAAGCTTGAAGGAACTACATGCAACGATAAAAAAGATGGTTTGTGGATGTGGTGGTACGAAACGGGACAGCCCAAAGCAATGGAAACATATGTTATGGGTAAACTTCATGGCGAAAGCAAATCATGGTACGAAGATGGTCGCGAAGCCTTTATTGGCAATTATGTTAATGGAAAGAAAGATGGACTCATACAGGCTTGGTACCAAAATCGTCAGCCCCTGTTAATCGAAACTTGGGAAAAAGGTGTTCAAGTTGGAGAATATAAAGAATGGTACGAAAATGGGCAAATAAAAACAGAAGGGAATTTTATTGATGGATTAAAAGATGGTGTTTTCAGAACCTATTATGAAAATGGTCAAAAAGCATCGGAAGTAACTTACAATAAAGATAAAGAAGACGGAAATTATACAGAATGGTTTAAAAATGGACAAAAGAAAGTTGAAGGAACATCAAAATTAGGGAAGCGTCAAGGAACATGGACCGAGTGGTTCGATAATCAACAAAAAAAATCAGAAGGAGTCTATTTAAATGGTCAGAAAGAAGGTAAATGGCAATATTTTTTCGAGGACGGAAAAACTCAATGCGAAGAAAATTATAAAGATGGAAAACTTACCGGGAAACGTGTTACTTATTATGCTAATGGCAAAAAAGAAAGCGAAGAATATTATTCCATGGGGCTAAAAAATGGACAATGTTTAACATGGTACGAAAATGGTAATCGTAAGTCTGTTGAAACATGGCTCAATGGAAAATTAAACGGACAAGCATCTTATTATTACGAATCGGGTAAAGATAAAATGACCGGAACGTTTAAAGATGACAAACAAGAAGGACGTTGGATAGAATATCATGAATCAACAGGTAAAAAAGCTTCAGAAGGGAGTTATTTAAAAGGTATGAAAAATGGTTTATGGGTAGAATATTATTCTTCGGGCGCTAAAGCTTGTGAAGGGCAATATAAAAACGATAAACGACAAGGCATGTGGACTTGTTTTTACGAAAATGGAACTAAGCAAATTGAGGGAGCATATAATCAAGATTTGAAAGAAGGTGCCTGGATTGAATTTGATGAGGGTGGCAATAAAACCAATCAATATATTTTTAAAGCAGGAAATGTGGTGAAATAATTTTCAATTTTCAAATAAACACTTTATTAACTTAATGCTTACCTTTGCAAAAAATTAAATTCTTAGTATCATGGATATTTTTGAAAAAATTAAAAAACAAAAAGGTCCTTTAGGACAATATCAATCCATTGCACATGGGTATTTTGCATTTCCAAAGCTCGAAGGCGAAATAGCACCTCGTATGATGTTTAGAGGTAAAGAAGTCCTTACATGGAGCTTGAATAATTATTTAGGATTAGCCAATCATCCCGAAGTTCGAAAAGCTGATGCCGAAGGAGCTCAAAAATACGGCTTGGCTTATCCGATGGGGGCACGTATGATGTCGGGACATACTTCACTACACGAGGAATTAGAGCAAAAACTTGCTGCATTTGAAAAGAAAGAAGATGCATACTTGCTCAATTATGGTTACCAAGGTATGGTTAGCATTATCGATGCATTAGTAAATCGCAACGATGTTATTGTTTACGATAGCGAAGCACATGCATGTATTCTTGATGGATTGCGACTTCATATGGGAAAACGTTTTGTTTATCCTCACAACAATATCGAAAAACTAAAAGTGCAGTTAAAACATGCTCAAGCTATAGTTGAAAAAACAGGTGGTGGAATTTTAGTTATAACCGAAGGGGTATATGGAATGGCTGGGGATCTTGGAAAGTTAGATGAAATAGTGAAGCTAAAAAAAGAGTTTAACTTTAGATTTATGATTGATGATGCTCATGGCTTTGGAACCATGGGAAATACCGGTGCCGGCACATCTGAACATTTTGGTGTCATGGATGAAGTAGATATTTATTTTGCTACATTTGCTAAGGCGATGGCTGGTATTGGTGGATTTGTCGCTTCAACCCAAGAAGTTATTGACTATTTGCGTTACAACTTACGTTCGCAAATCTTTGCAAAATCTTTACCCATGCCTATGGTATATGGTGCACTTAAACGTCTTGAATTATTACAGACTCAACCTCAACTTCGAGAGAAACTTTGGACAATTGTAAAAGCATTACAAAATGGGTTAAAAGAAAAAGGATTTAATATAGGAAATACTCAATCGCCTGTTACACCTGTTTTCTTGCAAGGTGGCGTAGTTGAGGCAACCAATATTGTTTTTGAATTAAGAGAAGTATATAATATTTTCTGTTCTATTGTTGTTTATCCTGTAGTACCTAAAGATGTTATAATGTTGCGTATTATTCCTACAGCTGTTCATACCTTAGACGATGTTAAATATACAATCGATGCATTTAGTGAAATTCAGGAAAATTTAAAAGCAGGGAAATACAAAAAAGAAAATGTTCCATTTTTTTCTATAAATAATTAAATGAAAAAAGGGCTATTTAATCTTCAAAATAGCCCTTTTATATTATATAAATGAGTATTTGAGCCTATTCAACTTTAAGCACAAAACCTTTTAGGTATTCACCTTCAGGGTGAAAAATGCTAATAGGATGATCGGCCGGTTGATGTAATTGATATAAAATAGAAACATTGCGTTTTTCATTGGCTGCGGCAACAAAAATTGCCTGACGCAAATCATTAGCCGATATAGCTTGCGAACAACTAAAAGTAAAAAGAAAGCCGCCTTTAGACAAGAGTTTTAATCCTTTAATATTAAGATTTTTATATGCCAATAAGGCTTTTTCACGATGTTTATGATGCTTAGCAAATGCAGGAGGATCGAGAATTACAATATCGTAATGCTCTTGGCAAGCTTTAAAGAAATCGTTTACATCGGAGCAAATGTTTTTTATTTGAGTGAACTTGTTGAGTTGATAATTATTTGTTGCCATTTCTAAGGCTTTAGCTGAACTATCTACATTTATTACTTCGGACGCTCCGTAATGGGCAGCATATATGGCAAAGCCACCGGTGTAGCCAAATAAGTTTGCTACTTTTTTATTTTTGCTTAATGAGCCTAATAGCATTCTGTTTTCGCGTTGATCAATAAAAAAGCCTGTTTTTTGTCCTTCAATAAAATCAATGTTAAAACGTAAATTGTTTTCAATAATTTCGATTGGAGTAGAATGTTCGCCCCACAAAAAACCATCGGCTTCTTTATTATTAAATAAAGGAGGTAATGTTAAAAAACTTTTATTGTATATGGCTTTTATTTCTGGAAAAACATTTTTTATAGCTTGTGCAATAGCATTTCGTTGTAAATACATACCGGCACTATGGCATTGTATTACTACGATACCATTATAATAATCGGCAATTAATCCTGGTAGCTCATCGCCTTCGCCGTGAATTAGCCTAAAAACATTGGTAGAAGGATTATCGATGAGTCCTAAATTTTTTCTTTTAATATAGGCAGTCTCGATTTTTTTATTCCAAAATGCTTGATTAATAGGCTCGTTATTAAAACTAAGTATTCTTACAGCAATAGAATCGGGTTGGTAATGTCCAATTCCTAAGAAATTACGATGATAGTCGAGAACTTCAACTAAATCGCCTTCATAAATATGGAAAGGTAATTGATCGATTGCACCTGAAAAAACCCAAGGATGCCTCCTTTTGAGTGATTGTTCTTTACTTTTTTTGAGTATTATCTGAGGGTAGTTCATACAGCAGTTTTTGGTAAATTAATAATGCAGCATAAGCGTCGGTTGCAGCATAGCGAATTTGTGCTTCGGTAAGCTCTTTCGATTCCCAGTTAGATAATTGTTGACGTTTACTTATTTTTTTATTAAATAGTTTTTCGCTAAGCTTCCGTAAGCTCAAAACATCTATCCCTTTGCTTTTAGCTATGGTTTGAATATCGATAAAACCTTTAGCAGAAAATTTTTTAAGTTTTTGAAGTTGTTGAATATCTTGAGAACAACCAACCCCAACTTTTAATATATTGGGATTTTCAAAAATTGGAATAAGGTCGTTTGGTATTTGATGTTTTATAAGGCGAAATAAAATTGCGGTGTCGTTTGTGGCAAATTGAATAAGAGTAGTTTTATTGCTAACTCCCTTTTTAAAAGAGGGACGTGTTTCGGTATCAAAACCAACAAGAGTTTGTTTTTTAAGAAAGTTGATGGCTTCATCGAAATGAGGATTTTCTTCACTAACAATAATGATCTTACCATTAAAAATTAAATAATCTTCCGTTGGCGATTGCATAGTATTATTTTGTTGAAGAATTTTTCCTACGTTGGTTTATAATCCACTGCGATGTATCGATTTCATCTATGCTTTGATGTTTTTTTGCTTTTAGTTCATGCCACCATTCTCCTTTTAAGTAAAGTAATGAATGAAGAATTTGCATAGCGGTAATGAGGCGTTGCCCCCAAAATAGTTCAAAATTTTGCTTACAAATATATAGTGCCGATTCCATAATATTTTCGTCGGAGCTTTGATAGTTATTAAGAACGTTTTTAAGGTCTTGATATATGTCTGTGATAATTTCAGAGAGCGGAGCTGTGTTTTTTTCGTAATTTGTTTGGTTGACTTCGAAAATTTCACCCTCTAAGTCCATTTCTCCAAATTTTTCTTGAAAAGAATGGGCGATAAGATTATAAATGTCTTCGCTAACAGCTTCTTCAAGAAAGTTATCTTGTAACTCAAAGGTTGGTAATAAGCTTGCTTTTAAATAGATGAGTGGGAATAGACGGTGTAAAATGGTTGTTGTTTTTAATGGATCGTAAGGCGAATGGTCTTCACAAAAAGCAACGAATTCTTTGCAAACAGTAATAAATTCGATAGTGTTTTTATGGAAGACATGTGAGTTCATAGTTTATCTTTTTACAGCAATGGCTTCAATTTCGACCATTGCGCCCATAGGTAAACGAACAACGCCGTAAGCAGCACGTGCAGGAGCTTCGCTATCAAAAAACTTTGCATACACTTCGTTCATAAGTTTAAAATTATCAAGGTCGTCTAGTAAAACCGTACATTTAACCACATCCTTATAGGAACATCCAGCTGCTTTAAGTATTTCGCCTAAATTTTTAAGTGCTTGCTCGGTTTGTTTTTCTATACCTTCTACCAACATTCCGGTTTGTGGATTTAAACCCAATTGACCTGAAATAAAAATAAAACCATTGGCTTCTACTGCTTGGCTATAAGGACCAATTGCTTTGGGAGCGTTTTCGCTAAAAATTATATTCTTCATATCTTTCATATTTTTTCGACAAAGATAGGTATTTTTGTGCTACAAAGTTGAATTATGTTTGCTGAAATTAACATCTTGATAATAGACAATTTTGACTCGTTTACCTATAATTTGGTTCATTATTTTGAACCATTAGTAAATAAGGTAAATATAAAACGAACCGATGTGGTGTCTTTATTAGATGTTGAAAATGCTGATGCTATTGTTATTTCGCCAGGTCCAGGATTGCCTTCTGATTATCCTATATTAAAAGAAATTATTTTAAATTATGCAGCACAGAAACCTATATTTGGCGTTTGTTTGGGGCAACAGGTTATAGCGGAGGCATTGGGCGGAAAGCTTTTTAATTTGAAAGAAGTTTGGCATGGCATTGCTCGTGAAACCATTGTTGTTCAAGACGATATTTTGTTTTATGATATACCAAAACAGTTTAAATCTGCTCGATATCATTCTTGGGTCGTTGATGAACAAATGTTGCCCGACGAATTACTTATTACTTCGCGCGATGTTGATGGGTTTATTATGTCGTTGTCACACAAAGTGTATCCACTAAAATCGGTTCAATTTCATCCGGAATCAGTTTTAACTCCATATGGAAAAAAAATTATTAAGAATTGGGTAACATGGTTAAAAGAAATAAAGATTCGTTGATGTAGAAGTCGGTATATTAAAGAAAAACTATTTACTTTGTGATATAAAAAAATGAGGTGAATCTCCATTCAAAAAATGCAATAGTTTTATTAATAGTAGCTGTTGGGGCGATTTTTGCTCAAACGCTTAGATTTGGTTTTACCAATTGGGACGATCCAGATTATGTAACTCGTAATGAATTAATACGATCATTTGATTTTCATTTTATTCAGACCATATTTACTACACCCATGCATGGGCACTATCATCCATTTACTTGGTTATCGCTTGCATTCGATTATCAGTTGTTTCAACTCAATGCATGGGGGTATCATTTGCACAATCTAATTTTACATCTCATCAATGTAATTTTAGTGTTTTTATTAACCAAACATTGGTCGTCGAATGTTAAAATAGCTTTTTTTACCGCCCTGTTATTTGGTATTCATCCTTTTGTAAATGAATCTGTGTCGTGGATTACTGAAAGAAAAAATTTATTGTTTGTTTTGTATTATTTAGGATCATTGATTTATTATGTAAAGTATCTCGAAAATCGTAAATGGACCTATTGGGGGCTAAGCTTTTTAATTTTCATATTTTCTTTGTTGTCAAAGGGGTCGGCAATTACTTTGCCATTGATTTTATTAGTCATGTTATATGTAAAAGATAAGTTCAATAAAATTGAATTTATGCGATGGTTGCCTTTTGGTATTTTAGCCGTTGTTTTCGCTGTTGTGGCTATAAAAGCTCAACAATTAATTATACCCAATGAGTCATTTATACCATTTCATATATCATTAGCTTATTCTTCATGGGCATTTTTTAATTATATTTTAAAGGCATTTATCCCTTTTCAGATGTCAACTTTTCATCCCATTGTTTTAAAAGCAATCCCTATTTATTACTATTTAGGTTTTATATTTTTCTTTTTGTGTATTTATGGGCTTTATCGATTTTATCGATTGAAAAAGAAATTCATGTTTTTAGGTCTATTTTTCTTTATTATCCAGTTAATCATGTTTCTTAAAGTATTTAATGCATATGCGAGCTCATATTTTATGGCCGAGCGATATACTTATTTAGCATATGTAGGGTTATATTTTGCTTTTTTTACATGGTTTTTTAGTTTTTCATCTAAATATAAAATTAAAAATTGGTATTTAGTTATATGGATTTTGTTTTTGTCTTTTTCTTCGTATTCTTATGCTAAAGCTTGGAACAATAGTGAATCGTTGTGGCAAAAAGTATTAAATGTATATCCCAATAGCGATGTAGCAAAACTCAATTATGGGAATGCTCTTCGTCAAAACGGAAAATATCAACAAGCCATTTCGATCTATAATAAAGTTTTACCGGAAAGCAGTTTATACTCGAAAATGTTGGAAAACAGGGCTTTTGTTTATTATCAATTAAAACAATATGGAAATGCTATAAACGATTATTCAATATTGCTTCAATTAAATCCTCATCGCAAAGAAATTAAGCAAACAATTGCTACTATTTTATTGCAAAATGGTAATATTCAGGTGGCATATAATCAATTGCTATACCTTATAAAAGAAGATTCAACCTTATGTGATGCTTGGAATCTATTAGGAAATATCTATACTAGCCGCTCCCATTTAGATTCTGCAATATTGGCATATGATAAAGCATTGAAGTGTGGCGAAAAACCTTTATATTATTATAACAGAGCAACCATGTATTCAATGAATAATCGATTAAATGAAGCATTAAACGATTTTAACAAAGCCATATTATTGGATAGTATGGTCTCCGATTACTATTCGAATCGCGGAATAACTTATTTTAAAGCAAAGAATTATAAAGCTGCTATAAAAGATTTTAAACATGCCATTTTATTAAATGAAAATAATATTGACTACCATTTAAATCTTTGTAATGTTTATGTTGCTATTGAAGATTGGCAGCATGCTTTAATTGTTTTAAACAGAGTAATAGAATTATCGCCAAACGATGGCGAAATATTGGCTCGTAGGAGTTTTGTATACGAAAAGCTTGGTTTTAATGAAAAAGCCTGCAACGATATAAAAAAAGCCATTCATTTAGGAAAAACTCAATATGAATCATGGGCTCAAAAAATTTGTAAATAAAATTCCTTTTCAAATAAAGTTTTTGTGTCGATAGCAAGAACTTTATTATTTTTCAGAACGTTTCATTTCATTGATATTGAAAATATATTAACTTGCAATCAAAATCAAAAGACTATGCGTGTAAAAAAGTTAGCAGAAAATAAGACACTTACTTTTTATTCGTCCGATATTCATACAACTCTCGAAGTTCCTATGATTGAAACAATTAAAGCAGGATTTCCTTCGCCAGCCGATGATTTTATAGAAGTACCACTCGATCTAAATAAAGCTTTGATTAAAAATCCATCTGCTACTTTTTTTGCAAGAGTGTCGGGCAATTCTATGGAAGATGCAAATATTTCTGATGGAGATTTACTCATTATAGATAGAAGTATTATTCCACAAGATGGTAAAATTGCCGTTTGTTTTATAGATGGAGAATTTACGGTAAAGCGATTACAATTTAAAGGTGATGAATGTTTTCTTCTACCGGCAAATGAAAAATATAAACCTATTAAGGTAAGCAAAGAAAATGAATTTATTATTTGGGGTATTGTAACACATGTTATTAAAGCGATGTAACATGTTTGCTTTGATTGATTGCAATAACTTTTATGTTTCGTGCGAACGAATTTTTCGTCCAGATTTAAACGGTAAACCCGTTGTGGTTTTGTCGAATAACGATGGATGTGTTATTTCGCGGAGCAACGAAGCAAAGGCATTGGGGTTACCCATGGGGGCTCCTATTTTTGAATATCGCGAGATGTTCGAAAAATATAATATTCAGTATTTTTCGGCTAACTTTTCACTTTATGGCGATATTAGTAGAAGAATAATGACACTATTATCTGAGTTTTGCCCCGATATTGAAGTTTATAGCATAGACGAAGCATTTCTCGATTTCTCTAAAATGTTACAAATGGACGATTATAAGAAACTTGGAATAAAAATAAAGGATTATATTTATAGATGTACAGGAATACCGGTTAGTATTGGCTTTGCGTCAACCAAAGTGTTATCCAAAATAGCCAACAGGGTTGCTAAAAAATATCCAACACAAACGTTGGGTGTACATGTAATTGATAGCGATGAGAAAAAAATTAAAGCACTTAAATGGATTGATGTAGAAGATATTTGGGGTATCGGAAGGCAATATAGTAGAAAACTCAAAGCAATAAATGTTGTAAAAGGCTACGACTTTATTCAAGTTCCCGATGGTTGGATTAAAAAAAACATGTCTGTCGTAGGTTTAAGATTAAAAAAAGAATTATTGGGTGAATCGTGCTTAAAACTAGAAGATATTAAAGATAAACAAAATATTTCTGTAAGCCGATCGTTTCAAAATGAATTATATAAAAAATCCGATTTGCAAGAACGAATCGCTGCTTTTGCTGCAAAATGTGCAGAAAAACTCCGGAAACAACATAGTGTTTGTGGTACAGTGCTTGTATATATACATAGCAATTTTTTTAAAAAAGAAAAACTACCTTTTTACCGACAAATATTCTTTAAGTTACCATTCAAAACAAATTCTAGTATCGAAATTGTAAAGTATTGTAAACTGGCTTTAGAAAAAATATATTCACCCGAATATGGCATAAAAAAAGCCGGAGTTGTTTTAAGTGATATAAGTCCCGATAAAGTAATAGACTTGAATTTGTTTGAGCAACGCAAAAAAGAACACGAACAACTTATGAAAACCATAGATCAATTAAACTTAAAAATGGGAGAATTTACTATTCATCTTGCATCGCACGAAAAATCTCTTAAATATAAAACATTACAGCAACATTTGTCACCACGTTATACCACACAATGGTCCGATATACTTAAAGTAAAAGTCTGAAAAAGAATGAATTATTAATAATGAAAAAAAAATTATCTATAAAGTCTATAAAGTATATAGATTATATATAAAAAATGTTTACTTTTGCAACATGATTTATGATAGTCCGATAAGAAGCCTTGTAAAGGGAATTAGTTGGCGATTATTTGCTAGTATTGATACTTTTATTTTAGCATTCATTCTTACGAGTAATGTTTTAATAGCTGCTCCTATTGCGTTTTCTGAAATATTGACAAAGTTATTTTTATATTTTTTACATGAACGTATATGGAATGTAACTTCGTGGGGACGAAAAGACGATAAACCCACTCCCATTCGAAGTTTGGTTAAAAGTATAAGTTGGCGAATATGGGGAACAATAGATACCACCTTGTTGAGTTTTTTTATTTCGGGTAATATGCATTTTGCATTGACAATTGGTATTTTTGAGGTATTTACCAAAATTTTATTTTTCTTTGTACACGAAAGAATTTGGGCACAAATAAAATGGGGCCGAAACGTTTTAAATACAACCAATAGTAAATATTAACCTGCAAGCTTATAAATACCAAATATGACAAATAATATAGTGCCAATATTCGATAAAATGCTTAATCGTGAACAGAAACAATTTCTTTTACATCAAAAATCTCTTTGTATATGGTTTACAGGGCTGTCGGGCAGTGGTAAATCTACACTTGCATTGGCTTTAGAAAATTTCTTATTTAAACAGGGCTATAAAACAGCTTTACTCGATGGAGATAATGTACGACATGGCATAAACAACGATTTAGGATTTTCTGAAAAAGATAGAATCGAAAACATTCGCCGAATAGCTGAGATTAATAAGTTGTTTATTCAAAATGGAATTATTACTATTAACACTTTTGTAAGTCCCACCAATACTATACGACGTATGGCAAAAGAAATTATTGGGTCTAACGATTTTTATTTGATATATACTAAAGCAAGCATAGAAACATGCGAAAATCGCGATGTTAAAGGTCTATATCAAAAAGCTCGTCAAGGCGAGATTCAAAACTTTACAGGTATTTCAAGCGTTTTTGAGGAACCTATAGATGCCAGTTTAGTTGTGGATACCGATAGTCAAACTGAATTAGAATGTTTGAATACAATAATTGAACATATTTTACCAAAAATTAAATTGTAATTACTTATGATATATCAGCGAATGACTCATTTGCGTGAATTAGAAAACGAAGCTATTTATGTTATACGTGAGGCAGCTGCACAGTTTGAACGACCTGCAATGCTTTTTTCGGGAGGTAAGGACAGCATTGTTATGTTTCATCTTGCTCGAAAGGCATTTTGGCCGTCAAAAGTTCCTTTCCCTTTATTACATATCGATACAGGGCATAATTTTATCGAAACTCTTGAGTTTAGAGACGAATTGATGAAAAAAACAGGAGCAACCTGTATTGTTCGTTATGTTCAAGATACCATAGACCAAGGAAAAGTTATAGAAGAAAAAGGCTATAATGCAAGTCGAAATGTTTTGCAAACAGTAACATTGCTCGATGCTATTGAAGAATTTAAATTCGACTGTGCTTTTGGTGGTGGACGTCGAGACGAAGAAAAAGCACGTGCTAAAGAACGCTTTTTTTCACATCGCGATGAATTTGGGCAATGGGATCCAAAAAACCAACGTCCCGAACTTTGGAATATTTTTAACGGCAAGAAAAAAATGGGCGAACATTTTCGTGTATTCCCACTTAGTAATTGGACAGAACTCGATGTTTGGCTTTATATTTTATTGGAAAAAATTGAAATACCATCTATTTATTTTTCTCATGAACGCGAAGTATTTAATCGCGATGGCGTATGGCTAGCAACGGCTCCTTTTATGTTGATGAAACCAAACGAAAAAGCCGAAATAAAACGGGTGCGTTGTCGCACTATTGGCGACATAACATGTACGGGACTTGTTTTATCCGAAGCCAATACGGTTGAAGATATTGTGGCAGAAATAGCAGCTACACGCGTTACCGAACGTGGGGGACGTTATGACGATAGACGAAGCGATACGGCTATGGAAGATCGTAAAAAAGAAGGATATTTCTAATTTTTATATGAAAAAATCGATAAATAAACTATAAACTAAATATAGCAAACAAAATATGAACGAACTCGTAAACGGATATTTAAATATGGAGTTGCTTCGCTTTACTACAGCAGGAAGTGTTGACGATGGTAAGAGCACGCTTATTGGACGATTGTTATACGACAGTAAAGCAATATTCGAAGATCAGTTAAAGGCATTAGAAAAAGCAAGTTTATTAAAAGGAGAAGAAAGCATAAATTTAGCATTACTAACGGATGGCTTAAAAGCCGAACGCGAACAAGGTATTACTATCGATGTTGCTTATCGTTATTTTGCCACACCAAAACGAAAATTTATTATTGCCGATACACCAGGACATATTCAATATACACGCAACATGGTAACGGGAGCATCTACAGCAAATTTAGCCTTAATTTTAGTGGATGCTCGCAATGGTGTTGTTGAGCAAACTATACGACATGCATTTATCGCTAGTTTATTGCAGATACCGCATATAGTGGTGTGTATTAATAAAATGGACTTGGTGGGATATAGCGAACAACGCTATCAGGAGATTACACAACAATTTTTACAAATGGCAACTAAACTCGATGTTAAAGATATTCGTTTTATTCCCATTAGTGCTTTAAAAGGTGATAATATTGTAAACAGAAGTAAGGCAATGAACTGGTACGAAGGTCCAACATTAATGTGGTTGTTAGAAACGATTTACATAAGTAGCGATACAAATTACATCGATGCTCGTTTCCCAGTACAGTACATTATACGCCCTCAATCAGAACAATTTCATGATTATCGTGGTTATGCCGGACGCGTAGCAAGTGGAATTTTTCGTAAAGGAGACAAAGTGAAAGTATTGCCAGGTGGTTTTAGCTCAGAGATTCAAAGTATTGATACATTCGAACAAAGCCACGACGTCGCTTACGCTATGCAATCGATAAGTATTACACTTAAAGATGATATAGATATTAGTCGTGGTGATATGATTGTAAAGGAAAATAATTTACCCAATGTCTCACAAGACATAGAAATGATGTTTTGTTGGTTTAACGAGCGTCCTATGCAAATGCGTGGTAAATATTTATTACGTCATACTACAAACGAAGTAAAATGTATTGTGAACGATGTGCGATATAAAATAGATATGCACGATTTGCACCGTGTAGAAAATGATAAGTTAATTCAAATGAACGATATTGGACGAGTTTCGTTGCGACTACAAAAACCTATTTTTTATGATTCATACAGAAAAAATAGAGTTACAGGAAGTGTTATTTTAATTGATGAAAATACTAACGAAACAGTTGCTGCAGGGATGATTATTTAATAAAATAAAAGCAAATTTGTAATGATTTTCAATATTATATTTTTGAAAATAAAAAATCATAAATAGATATAATACCCTTTTATTCTACTTTATTTTTAAGTTTTATAATTTCATCAAGCTTGGCTTTTTCTGTATCGACTTCTTTTTGTTTTGATGCTTGGTCGTCGAGGTTTTTCTTAATGTCTTCTTCTGCTTTTTTTATTTTTTCTTTATAGTTTTCGATGTCTTTTTCGAGCTTTTCTTTATCTTTTTTTAAGTTTTCCATCTCTTTTGTACGTTTATCAAAAACTTTTTGTTGATCGTTTATTTTATTATCAATGCCTTCGAGCGTAGTTTGTTTGGCGAAATTTTTAACTATTTTTTCCATAGTGTTGAATTGAGCACTATGGTCGCTTGAATTCATAAAGGCTCCACCTAAATCTACGGCTACCAAAAATTCAATTTCATTTTCATTTTTAGGTATGCATTTAGCATAAACATCAATCGTATTGTTTGAAATATCTTTAATAAGTACATTATCGGCAAAGATTTCTTTTTTAGAAGATATTTTACCGTCATATGATTTCATTAGTTTTTCCCACGATTTTTCGATGGCATCGGTAGTGGTTTCATAAATGGCAACACTTAAACACGAGTGTGAGCCATTACCAATATTCTCTTTTGATTCACGAACTTTTATCGTGTGTTGAGCATAAGTAATTGTAATTAGAATCAAAGAACTGCAAATGATGGACATAAATTTTTTCATAATGATCATAATTTTTAATCGTTTTCATTAAATGTTTTGATAGCTCCCCCTGAAAGTATAAATTTCATAGCAATCGAAGAAGGAATATCTAAAGGGATTACATTTTCTGATGGTACAATATAGAGCTCACCTGAGAATGCGTATGAGTGAGGAAAATAAACACTTACATATTTTTTTTCAATGCCAAGTTCTGTTAAATCAGACTGAGTAATAAAGCCAATTTTGTTAATATCTGATTGAATGTTTATTTTAACTAAAACCGGACGATTAAATTTTCTTTCTTTTCCGACAATCGCAGCAAAAAATTCTTTAAGAGGATTGTATAAGTCGCGAATAACGGGCATGTGCGAAATAATGTTATTAAAAAATGAAATAATTGGTTGAGCTAGAAAAGAATTGGCTAAAAATCCTAAAAATGTTAGTCCAACTAACATAATTATGATGCCTATACCTGGAAAAGAAAAATGAAAAAAATCGAGAAAAATGTTATCAATAAATATAACAATTTTGTATATAATAAAAGTAGTTACAAAAATTGGAGCAATGTAAAATAATCCTTGTAAAAAGTATCCAGTTAATTTATTCCACATAGCTCTTGATATTTTTTAGGTAAAGACTTTACTACTAATCGATACGAATTCAATATCATTTCACAAATAAAATGATCATTTAAATGACAATCTAAATAAACGGTATTCCAATGTTTTTTATTCATGTGATAACCCGGAATAATCGCATCATAAGTGAATCTATATTTTTCAGCTAATTCAGGATCGCATTTTAAGTTAATGGTATTTCCTGAATTTAAATCTAATATGGCAAATATTTTTCCAAATACTTTAAAAACAAGTGTTTCTTCGTCAAAAGGGAAGGTCTCTTCTGCAAAAGGTAATGATAAACAATATTGATATACAGCTTCAATGTTCATAATAGTGATTTCAAAGATAATAAAAAATCTGCATTTTTTATTTTTGTAAAATAAAAATTATCTATATATTGCAAGCAATAATTTGAACGTAAAAATATATTAAAAACTTAATATTAATTATATGAAAAACAGGTGGTTAACTTTTTCTGCATGGATTTTAATGGTGTTCATTTTGAACACATCTATAGATGCTCAAAGAAGCTTAAGCAATAATGCTATTTTTACAAAAAGCGATAAAACGAACATGGAATGGATAGAAATGGGACCTTCTAACCAAGGTGGTCGAACAAGAGCCATGTTAATAGATAAAGACAATCCAAATTTATTATATGCAGGGGCAATTGCAGGTGGATTATGGAAATCAACATTAGGTGGGAGTTCGTGGACAAAAGTAGCCAACACTGATAATTTAGATAATATTGCTATTAGTTGCTTATATCAAAGTCCTAACGGTGATTTATATTTTGGCACCGGCGAATATTTTGGTCTTCCAAATAATTTAGGTTTACAAGGTAAAGGGATCTGGAAATCGACCGATAATGGTAGCACGTGGAATTATTTAAACTCTACTAATGATGAGGCATTTAAGTATGTTACCAAAATAACAGGAACAGCCAACAAACTTTATGTAGCAACATATAAAGGCTTACGTATTTCTACTGATGGTGGTCAAACATGGAGCAATCCTATTCCCAATACTGATTCAAATTTTGATCAACCAGCAACCGATGTAGAAGTTTCAAGTGACGGTTCCTTAGTTGTTGCTTCTATAAACAATAAAGCTTATGTATGCAATACTGGCGATGATAATTTTGTGTTAAAATCAGATGCTAATAATATTCCAACTGATGTAATTCGACTTGAGTTTGCTATTGCACCCACAAATATTAATCATGTTTATTGTTTGGCTGTTAATAACGAAGGTAAACTTAAGAATATTTATGAGTCGGTTGATAAAGGTAATACATGGATGGCTATTTTAGACAATGTAACTAGTCAATTTCAGCCTTTTGGTACATCAAAAAATCAACAAGGTAAATATCATTGTGCTTTAGCTGTTTCGCCTACAAATGATTCTATTATTTACATAGGTGGAGTTGATTTATATCGTTATCATCCCAATACTTCTTTTGAGCAATTAACGGTATATGCACTTCCTACTTATAGTTCTTCTTATGTTCATCAAAATATTTTCGATATCAAATTTAGCCCCAATTACGCTACCGATAATACTATTTATGTGGCTACTGATGGTGGACTTTTTAAATCAACTACAAATGGAACCACTTGGGCTGGAATTAATAAAAATTTAAATATTGGTTTCTTTAATAGTATGGGTTTATATCCTAATAATCAGGTTATTGGTGGTACTCAACACAATGGCTTTTTATATAACAATTTAATGGGAACTACTTCATACGATTTTCAAAAATTATTAAATGGTGTCTGTGGAAATATAGAAGTATCTAGCTTTAATCCAGAATGCATGATAGCAACTACTACTTATGGTACTTTATACAGAACTTCAGACGGAGGGACCGACATTACTAACACAGGTGTGTCAGACTCTATTTTAAGCCAGAATCTTGGAACTTATAAAGAACCATTTTTAGCCCCATTGCGTGTATTCGAAAACTTTTATGATACCAATAGTGTTCAAATGCTCGAAATAATTGCCGGTAAAGACCTACATATAGGCGATACGGTTTTTGCTACCAATGGATTTGGAAAAAATATTTATCATATTGTATCGGCAGCCGATTTAAATGGTAATACTGTTATACCTAAAGGAGATACTCTTTATACAAAAGATACTTATACTTCATTAGTTGCCCTTGGTTTAAATAATAGAGTTTGGATTTCGTGGGAAGCCTTGAACCCTTCAAAAATTCCACCTGCATGGTATCCTGCTACCTATAGTTCTAGTATTAAACGTGTTCAGACACTTGAATTTTCGAACGATGGTGATAATATTTACTTTGCTGACTATGATAGTGCTACTGCAGTTAGTAAAGTTTATCGCTTATCTAATATTCAGGCAGCACGTACAAGAGCATTAGCAAATTGTTCACTTTCTACATGTGTTGTTACACGTCAATTATTGGGAACATTTAATGGAAAAGTAAGTGCTATTGCTGTTGATCCTCAAAACAAAAACAATCTTATTGTTGTTCTTTCTGATTATAATACTAATCCTCATATTTATTATTCTACTGTAGCTGCTACTACAACCGACGACACAACCTCGCATAATTTTGTTGAAAAACAAGGCAATCTTGAAGCTATGCCTGTTTATACTGCTATTATTTTATGGAACAACAGCCAACAGGTTATTTTAGGAACTGAAAAAGGTATATATGTTACTGAAGACATAACAGCAACTTCACCTTCGTGGGTTGAACAGAATAATGGAATGGCAAAAGTTCCAGTAGCTCAACTACGTCAGCAATTGCATCGCAATGGATGGTTGCCTGTTAATGGTTTATTGGGCAATGGTATCCAAACGGGTATCGAAAATCATGGAGTAATATATGCAGCAACTAAAGGACGTGGTATTTTCCGTTGCGAAACATTCAGAGGCCCTGTTAGTGTTCCCGAAAATACATATATTGAAAATAACTCCATATTAAATATTTATCCCAATCCTGCTGTTGAGTATGTAACGGTATCGTTTAACCAAAGTCAGAAATCAAATGTAGAAATAAATATTATGACTCTTAATGGACAAAATGTTTACACGAAGCAAGTTAAAAATGCCAATAAGGGTGAACAAAATATTGAATTGCCTATTGCTAGTTTAGCCTCTGGCGTATATATGGTAACCGTTAAAAATGCCGATGGTAAGTACATCGGAAAACTTATTAAGAAATAATTTTTAGGATATAAACCTTTTAAAAAAAAGAGGCTGTCTATTATTAGGTAGCCTCTTTTTATTTTAAACGCTCACAAAAATTATTACTAATATTTTGAGATAAAATAATAATTGTTAAAGTTTTATATGGTTTTGTATGGCAATAAAATTAGGATTTTCTAAATTTTCTTTATTATATTTAATTTCTTGTAAAGTTTCTATATCGTATATATTGGCTTTAGCATATTTTAAAATGGCATGACCAGCAGCAGTGTCCCATTCCATAGTCCGTCCAAATCGAGGATAAAGGTGTGCGAGACCTTCGGCAACTTTACACATCTTGATTGAGCTTCCGGCTACAATTGTTTCCATTTTAGGATGTTCAGTTTTTAAGGCCTCAATAAAGGCTTGAGTTTGTTCGTTTGCATGGCTTCGACTAATAGCTATTTTTAGAGGGTTTTTAGTTGTTGAAGTTGGTAATGATACAATCGACGTTTCGTCTATTTGATGATTGTGAACTTTTGCTTTATACGAACCAAGTTCTTTTGTCGCAAAATATAGATCGCCGCTAACAGGGCTATATATAACTCCTATTATAGGCTCTTGATTTTCGATTAGTGCTATATTAACAGTAAATTCTCCATTTTTATTGATAAATTCTTTTGTCCCATCGAGTGGATCGACAATCCAACAGAAATTCCAATTTTTACGAGCATTGTAATCTTTGTTTTCAAGCTCTTCGCTAATAATAGGTAAGTTAGATTCTTTTAATATTTGAATAATGGTTGCTTGCGATTGTTGATCGGCTATGGTTACAGGTGAAGAGTCGGATTTTATAGTTATATCATAAGGATTTTGATAATACAATAAAATTGTTTTTCCTGCTTTGATCGCTGCTTTAATAGCAAGCATCAGGTTGTCGTTATAGTTCATTAAAAGTTAGTAATTAAAAAAAAAGTGACTCCGGAGGGACTCGAACCCTCAACCCTCAGAACCGGAATCTGATATTCTATCCATTGAACTACGGAGCCAAAATACAAAATTACATCATTTTTTTCTATAATAGAACAAAGACTCTATATATATTCTAAAGTTACTGTTTTTAACCATTTTTCTTCTAATTCATTGGCAATTTGACGTATGACGGTACGTCGTATTTCAATATCTATTGGCAAATTAGGATCTTGGTGTGCTTCGTTAATTTTAGTTCCAATAATAAAATGAATATAATCGCTATCGAGCAACATTTTAACAATTAAATTAGCAGGTCCTTTTAAAAATAAATATTCTTGTTTAAAATGTTTAAGCAAGTCTAAGACTTTGGTAAGTGTTAAAATGCCTTCAGTTATTAAATCCACTCCGGGCATATATGAAACGGGTGGGAGGTCGGGATCGATCATATCGAATGTGTCTGTAATGGTTTGTTTTAGTTCGCGTGCAAAAATATCGGCAGTAGTTGCTCCGCAAATTATTTTTTTGCCTTCAAAATTTAATAGTTTTTGTGCATATGTTTTATCATTTTGTTTATCGAATGGAGGACCTGTGCATATAAGCAATGAGCGAGGCTCTCTAAAATAAACAACACAAGCCGAAGTGTCGTCGCCAGGCATAAATGAGTCGTGTTTTACTGCTTTTTTTACTATTTTGTCAGCTAGTTCTTCAGATGATATGGTTGGATTTTTTTGAATATTAGCAGCAATATAATTTTCGATATTATCTATGCCCCATCCAAAAGGCATTTCGTTTGTTCCCATTCCTGCTTGTACAACACCATCGCTCATAAAAATAATTCTATCTTCTTTTTGTGATTGGAAGGTACAAGTAAGAATTTCTTTACCTTTGAATTTATCGTTATTTAGCCACATGCATTGCCAACCTACGTCGAGTACTTTATGTCCTCTAAAAACGAGGGTTTTAGGGTTATCATATTCCACAATATGAACAGTTCCATCTGATTCAATATCGACAATGGTAAATGTAGCATAACTCATTTTTCGCACGCTACAGACTGGAAGGGTGTTTAATAGAATTTCGGCTATTTTGTAATGATCGCGATGATTTTTAGTAAAACTCATAGCCATAGTAGCCGTAAGTGTCGCTAAAATGTTTGCTTTAACGCCATGTCCCATGCCGTCCGAAAGGACTAAAATTGCTCGCTTTTCTTCTTTTATGCGTTGACTAAGAAAAACATCGCCACAAATGCGTTGATTATGTTTATATTGTTGCCTGCAAAAAACATCTATGTAAAAACGGTTCATTTTTTACCAGTTTTATAAGACTGAATAACAGAATAAAGCATTTGTTCGGTAGCAGCAGCTTCTTCGCCTAATAAAAATCCTATTTTTTGAACCATTTGCAGATTTCTGTCGATAACTTCGTTTAAGCGATTGATAACTTCTTCGTCGCGAATTTCAGGTGTAAATAAATCGCGCAATACTGCACCAACAATTTTGTTTTTCTTTATCGAAAAAATAGTGAGATTAATAAGTTTATCGTTAAATTGTATGTCTTTGTTAGTAATGGGTTCGTCGTTTTCGAGAACGTATGAAAAGAATTGAACTAAATTGGGAGGTAATAAAGTTTTTAAATCGGCACCTGTGAGTTCAGGTATAATTTCGCTTATTTCAATGGCATCTTTTCCGAGCAATGTAATAAAACTTTGATTGCTGCGGATTATTTTAAGGTTGAAATCGACAATTACTACTGCTGCTGGAAGTTTTTGTAGCGTAGCATTGAGTATTTCCATTGCTTGTTGAGCTTGCTCTTTGTCTTTTGTAATTTGTTCCTGAGTTTTTTTTATTTCTTCGTGCGATTTTTGCATTTCTTCGATTTTCTTTTGAAGGCTGGTAATATAACGATTTCTGTTGTCGAGCGAATTATGAAGGCACATATCGCTTTTGGCTAGTCCTGCAGCCACATAAGTTGCAAAATCTTTACACGATTTATAACCACAAACTTGGCAGCCTTTGTCGTAATTATCTTCGTGTTTTTTTAATATTTTGAGTGTTTGCAATATTTTTTCTTCAGAAATATTTAGTCGCTGATCGTTTTCTTCAAATATTGTTTTTATAGCCAACGATTTATATTTATTAACATCCTCTTGCCAATTTTTAAGTTTTATAGCTTGAGCGCGTTTTTTTGTGTATTCTGATACGAGAGTCGTTTTTTGTAAAATATCTTCATTGCGACTCATACCTGGACCATTAAGGCAACCTTTACAATAAAACAAGTTTAAATGTTTTTGAACTTGAACGATTTTATTCGAAAACTCTTCTAAAGCATTAATAACATTATTTTTATCTGAAAACGTAATAATTTCACTATTAATATTGCTTTGGTCGAGGTCGGTTAGTTCAATCCATCCGTTGGGAATGGGAAATAAGCTTCCCATTCTGCTTTGTGGACCATCAAAGTCGCTGTATTCTAATTGTGCTTCGTTTATGTTAAGTTGAGAAAATAATTCTCTTAATTCTTGAAAAGTTAGTACACAGTTGATATGTTCTTCTGCATGGGGTTTAAAAAAGGCTTTTTTAGTTGCTGTACACGACGTTATAAAAATTATTTCTGTATCTTGCCCCAATTGTTTGCGAGCAATTTTTGCCATAATTTGCGATGGCGTAAGAATGGGAATTAAATTCGAAATTAGTTCCGGAAAGTATTTACAAATAATATCATTAATTACCGGACAAGCAGAAGTTATATAATGTTTGCCTTTAAAATCGCGAATAATTTGTTGATATTGAATAGACATTAAGTCAACTCCAAACGAAACGTCAAAAATATATTTACCGCCAATTTGTCTGAGCATTTGTGCAAATTTACGATAATCGCTAATGTCTGGAAATTCGGCAGCAATTGCAGGGTCAATAAGTATAACATTGTGTTCTTTTTTCAAAATTTGCATGGCTGTTGGAATCCAATGTTGGTATTGAATGGCTTCGGTAGGACAAGAAGGAACACAGCTGCCACAATTAACACATCGATTATCGACAATGCGTGCAAAACTTTGACTGGTTTTTACTTCTATTGCTTTAACAGGACAGGTTCTAACACAAGAATAGCATAAGATACACTTTGAAGCATCGATGTCATAGATTGCTTTTGTGTTTTCCATATTTTACTTTATTTTAAGTTGAGGATAGTGAGTTTTTAAATATTCAATGACTTCATGAAGTGAATGAAATGTTTTTAATGTGTCATCTATTTTACAAAAAGGACCATCTTTACATTCACCAAAACAGCGTGTGCCTTTAAAATCGATAATATGTTCTAGATGATTTTGATGAAGGTATTCATTTATTTCTTTTACTAAATATTTATTCCCTCGTGCAAAACAAGAACTACCTAAGCAAATATTTATTTTTATCTTTTCAATCGACATGTGAATAAAAATTTTTTCAAAGGTAAATAAAGTTTCGTTAAAAAGTTGTTTAAAAACATTTGTTAAAAAAATAACATTGTTTGTGTGTTCACAAAAAAGTATTAAATTTGCCGTATCTATAAATCAATTAAAATGAGCACATTTTCTGATATTTTATCTTCATATTCTTCTAATAATTATACGCAAATATTGGCTGTTTTTCAGTCTTTGCAGCAACAAAATGGTTATATTACCCATGCAGATATTATTCAGGTTTCGCAATATTTTAATTTAGCCAGCGAAGAAGTTTATAGTCTTTTGTCGTTTTATCCTCAATTTCGTTTTAAACCCAAAGGTAAATATCATATTGAAGTTTGTAAGCAATCGGTATGTAGAATGCATAAAAACGATGAAATTGTTTTTTTTATTCAGAATATAATTGGTATAGAACCGGGAGAAATAAGTAGCGATGCTTTGTTTAGTTTCGATTTTGGTTTGTGTACAGGCATTTGTAAGCCACATATACGTATAAACGATGATATTTTTATTTTTCAATCGCTTGATGAATTAAAGAAAATTCTTGAACAATATATTAAACTTCGTTAAGATGACACTTGTTTCTACTATAAGCGAAATTATAGATAAAGTTATAAATAATGATTTTTCATTTAAATGGAAACAACATTTGTTATTCGAAAGTGTAAATAAACCGACTTGCTTTATTTCTGTTACTTCTGCATGTCCAGTTCATACTATTCTTGGAATAAAAAGCGAAATTCAACGTTATGCTAATGAACGACATATAGAAATTGAGGTATATGAAACGGGGTCGATAGGTATTCTTTCTTTTGAACCGGTTTTGGCTATTCAGTTGCCGGGCAAAGCAAGACTTTTTTATGCAGAAATAAATGCCGAAGATATATTTGCTTTGTTAGAAGCAGTTTTTTCTTCGTGGGTTCAACATGTTCATTTAATAGGTCAATTAGTATTTGAAGGAAGTGAGCCTTGGGCGGGTGTGCAAGTTTTATCTGAAAAATCATGGTTTTGTTTTCCAACGCGTTTTATTACCGAAGCTTGCGGTTTTGTTTTGCCCGATTCGTTACGATCTGCATTAGCATGTAATCGTTGGACTACTTTCTTAACTTCACTTCGAAACATGTCGCCTGGCGATATCGTTTTAACCATAATTGAAAGCGAATTGAAAGGGCGGAGTGGTAGTGGTTTTAATACAGGAAAAAAGTGGAAGCTTGCATCTGAAAGAAAAACGGAACAATGTTACCTTATTTGCAACGCATTTGAGAGTAATCCGGCATCGGCAATTGGTAGATTATTATTAGAAAGCGACCCACATTTAGTACTCGAATCAATAGCCATTAGTGCTTATGCAAACCAATGCAATAAAGCTTATTTAGTTGTTCCTTATTATTATTCATTGGCTATAAAGCGTATTCAAAAAGCTTTGGATGATGCCTATGAAAATGGATTATTAGGATTTGATATACAAAAAAGTGGTTTTTCGTTAGATATTATATTGTTTGTCGCTCCCGGTTCATATATCATGGGCGAAGAAACGGCTATTATTCAAGCTATAGAAGGCAAAAAGGCAATGCCCATAGAAAAACCACCCTATCCAATACAAAAAGGGTTATTTGGAAAACCTACCATTATTAACAATATCGAAACGCTTTGCCATGTAACTTATATTGTACGATATGGTGTTCAATGGTTTAAGTCGTATGGTAATTCGCATGGTTATGGTACAAAATTGTTTTCTGTTTCAGGTGCAAACGTATTAAGGGGTGTTTTTGAACTGCCGTTAGGTACCAGTATGAAAGATATTTATGAGCTTACAAAATGGTCTGATAACGATTCTGTTAAAGCAATACACATAGGAGGTCCTATCGGTCGCATTTTTAGTCATACTTCATTAAATGAAATGAATTGCAATTACGCCGATTCTATGCAGAATTCATTTTTAGGTGATGGAACGATTTTGTTTTTAGACAATTCGAACTGTATGGTCGATTATGTTAAAAACGAAATACAATTTATTTGTAGCGAAAGTTGTGGCAAATGCTTACCATGTCGCGAAGGGAGTAAAAAAATTGAAGACATTTTAAATTTGTTAACCCATCGCCCTGAAAACGAAAAAAATAAAGAAACGCTTGAGCGTATAAAACAAGTAATGCAATTAAACGAATTAGCTACTACTATAGCTGAAACTTCATTGTGTGGATTAGGTAAGCACTTTCCGCTTTTAGTCAGCGATTTAATACAACATTTTAAAGAAGAACTTGAAGAACATTTGTATGAACGACATTGTAGAGCTGGAGTTTGTAAAAATTTGCGACGTTATTATATAAATGTCGAAAAATGCATTGGATGCCATGTTTGTTTTAATCGTTGTCCTCAGAATGCAATTGTTGGCGTTATTCAACATCCGCATTTTATTATACAAGAAAAATGCAATTCATGTGGAATTTGTTATGGAGCGTGCAAGTTTAGTGCTATAGAAATTAAATAAAAACAAAGTATGTTAAAAGTTTATAATAGTTTTAGCAGGTTTTTAAAGCCTAATAAAAAATGATAACATGAGAAATAATTCTACAATATCAATTACTATAAATGGGATAAAAGTTAAAGCATCGAATGGGGATATATTATTAAATGTTTTAAACGAAAATGGCATTAAAATACCTACACTTTGTCACTTAAAAGGGCATATCCCACAATATCCATGTCGTATTTGTCTTGTGTATAACGAAATAGATCAGACGTATATTCCTTCGTGTAGTACTATAGTTAGCAATGGCATGAGTATTCTAACTCATACACCGAGTTTAATTAAAAAACGGCAACAAATATTAGAAATGTTGTTGAGTAGCCATCCCGATGATTGTTTATATTGTGTAAAAAATGATGCATGCCATTTACGTATGTTGGCGAGCGAACTTAGTATTGACCAGCGGCGATTTTATGTAAAAAACATTAAACAAAATAATGATAAATCATCGGCTGCTATTGTTCGCGAATATGCCAAATGTGTTTTATGTGGTAAGTGTATAGAAATATGTAATCAGCAACAGTGCCATATCTTGCAATTCAACTACAAAGGTATAGAATCGAGGGTAGAGCCTGTATTGGGTAAATTATTAAACCAATCGAATTGTGTTTATTGTGGTCAGTGTATAATGGTTTGTCCTACTGCCTCGCTTTACGAAAAAGAAAATA
Source organism: Bacteroidales bacterium (assembly GCA_013314715.1). Lineage (NCBI taxonomy): Bacteria > Pseudomonadati > Bacteroidota > Bacteroidia > Bacteroidales > Bacteroidales bacterium. Next base: position 42,434 of record JABUFC010000004.1, read on the forward strand.
TTTCAGCTTATTATACTTCACTTGATACTGTTAATAACAGTACTTTTGCTATAATTTCGCCGTTATTAGAATTCGATTTCTCTATCAATTTATTGAATAAATCGCCTCGGGTAAGAGAAAATCAGGCTATTTCTATTATTAAAAATTCTGGAGCTAATAAAATTTTTAACCTCAATGCCGGAATAGATTTATATTTAAACGAATTGCTCCATGAATTCATTAAAACTAAAAATAAAGGGAATACTTTAATCTCTGGTTTCTGTCCATCAGCAGAGTGGTATTTAAAAAAAATGTCATTACCAGACCATTATAAGATTTCAAAAATTCAAAAACCCATACAAATTCTTCAACAATTGCTTTTAACGATTTTTCCTAATCAAATATTTCAAATTCATAGTTTCACTACTTGTTTAGCCGAAAAGCAACTTTTTTCGAATCAGGTTTTAAAAAATAAAGCGTTTGCATATACTGTTCGAGAGTTATTAAAAATAAAAAATGCCACAAGTACATCGTCTATTCGCAACAACTTTAAAACCGATGAGCCTTTTCATTTATATAGTGGATTGTCATTTTTGCCTTTTATTCCAGGTGGTTTGAGTGAAGCATTGGCTCGTATGATATACCAAATAAAAACACAAAAAGATTTAGAAAAAGATAAATTAGAAAGCTTTAGAAATATTGAACAATTTTCGATTCAAACTATTGTAATTGAAAAACAAACTTATATTTTTGGAATTATAAATGGCATTGGCAATGTTAAAAAGGCTTTAGAAAATTGGAAAGATAAATCAATTGATTTCATAGAAATATTAGCCTGCCCTAATGGTTGTGTTATGGGTGGAGGTTCTTCTTTTGAGCACATGCAGAATTTCGATTTAAAGTCTTTTGAAAAGCAGTGGTACGAAAATGTAGAACGAGCACTTATACGCTATCCTCAACGTAATTTGCAGCTCATGTCTATGTTGGAGGAGGCTAAGAATAAAACAAATGGAGAAAAAAATTTATTAATAAACGAAGACGAATGAATAAAAATACAAACCATAAACTGGTATATACCATAAAAGAGCGTTGTAGGGTTTGCTATACTTGTGTAAGAGAATGCCCTGCCAAAGCTATTCGCATCAATAATGGACAAGCCGAAGTTATACATGAACGTTGTATTGGTTGTGGAAATTGTATTAAAGTTTGTAGTCAAAATGCCAAGACATTTGTACGAAATGATGCCGATGTTTTGGAGCTTTTAAATGGCTCTAATCAAGTTTTTGCTCTTTTAGCTCCAAGCTTTCCAGTTGAGTTTTGCGAAGTTGATAATTATAAAAAAGTACTCGGAGCAATTAAAAAACTTGGTTTTTCTAAAATTATAGAAGTCGCATTTGGGGCTGAACTGGTTGCTCGTAAATACAAAGAATTATATCAAAATGAAAATTCGTTTTATATTACATCCGATTGTCCGGCTGTTACTTTTTTTGTACGCCAATATTATCCGGAGTTAACGGTTAATTTAGCTCCTATTGTTTCGCCCATGGTTGCTACTGCTAGAGCAGTAAAAAAATATTACGGACAAGATGTGAAGTTGGTTTTTATTGGTCCTTGTATATCTAAAAAAGTGGAGAGCAACGAAGTAGATGTAGCAATAACCTATAAAGAGCTACGTAGCTTGTTTAATCAAAAACACATTGTCGAAGACGAATGTCCAGAATCTGATTTTGATTATCCAAAAGCATATAAAGCAACTGTTTTTCCTATAAATTTTGGACTATCGCAAACGATGGGACGTTATTATGACTTGTTCGAAAATAAATTTTTAGTTGCTCAAGGAAAAGAAGACATGCAGCAGGCTATAAAATGGTTTTCGGACGAAAGTCACGAAAAAAAGAATCTTGAATTATTGTGTTGCGAAGGTTGTATTATGGGACCTGGCATTACCAATCCTATTGTTAGTAAATTTGTAAAACAAAATTTACTTATAAGCTATGCACGTCAAAGGTTAAACGAAACGACTACCGAAGAGTTTGAGCAAACGATACAAGCTTTTAGCGGCATAGATTTATCCACGAAATTTACTCCACAAGATAGAAGAATTGCTATCCCATCGTACGATGAAATAGATAAGGTTTTAAGAAAAATGGAAAAAAAAACAGCATCCGATATGCTTAATTGTGGAGCGTGTGGTTATGCAACCTGTATCGATCATGCCATTGCCATTATTGAAGGAATTGCCGAAACAGAAATGTGCTTACCCTATACCATTGAGAGTCTGCATAAATCAGTAAAAGATTTAGCACTTACCAACGATAAGCTTAGTTCGGCACAAATAGCCTTGCGACAAGCCGAAAAGCTTGCACACATGGGACAACTGTCGGCAGGTATCGCTCACGAATTGAATAACCCCCTTGGTGTTATTATTATGTATTGTAATTTGTTGCTCGAAGAGTGTCCACCCGACTCTCCTATGCGTAAAGACCTTGAATTAATAGTAGAACAAGGGAACCGATGCAAAAAAATTGTTAGCGGATTATTAAATTTTGCTCGAAGAAATCAAGTGAATGCCACTGAAACAGATTTGTATGCATTAACCGAAAAAGCCTTAGAAGCAGTTCTTATACCCGATTTTATTAAAACGAATATTCAAGCAGACAGAAAACCAATGTTGGCAATAATTGATGCGGATCAAATATTGCAAGTATTAATTAATCTTATTAGAAATGCAGCCGATGCTATAACTCATAAATCTGGCATTATTGATATTTTTTTAACAGAAGAACCCAATTATTTTGTTATTAAAGTTAAAGACAATGGAACAGGTATTGCCGAAGAAAATAAAGCAAAACTTTTTGAACCCTTTTTTACAACTAAACCCATTGGGGTTGGAAATGGTTTGGGCTTGCCAATTGTTTATGGAATTGTTAAAATGCATAAAGGTATTATCGAAGTAGAAACCAACGATGATGTTAAAAAAGGACCAACAGGAACAACATTTATTGTAAAACTACCTAAAAATTAAAATATGGCAACAATACTATTAGTGGACGACGATTACGACTTTTTATATCAGTCGAAAATCTGGTTTTCGCAAGCTAATTTTAAAGTAATAACATGCAATGCTAGCACTGAAGCAGCTAAGATTATAGAACAAATAAAACCCGATATAGCACTCATCGATTTAATGATGGAAACTCACGATGCTGGATTTGTTTTGGCACGAAAAATAAAACAGCTCTATCCCAATTTGCCCGTTATTATGCTAACAGCTGTTAGTTCAGAGTTAGGAATTTCGTTCGATACCAACGATCATAATTCAAAAAATTGGCTTCATGTTGATGCTATTATTGATAAAGGGAAAGATTTTAAATATATACAAAAAATTATTGAACAATATATTTAGTTATGGAAGTACTTAAAATTTTAGTTATAGACGATGAAGTCGGAATACGTAGTGGGGTCAATAGAATATTGAACAACTATAAAGTTAATTTTCCTTTTTTAGATGACGAAATTGTATTTGAAGTAAAAGAAGCAGCTTCGGGCGAGGAAGGTATTGAAATTATCAATGCCGATAATCCTCAGGTTATTTTGCTTGATAATAAGCTGCCAGGAATGCAAGGATTAGAAGTGCTTGAATATATTCAAAGAGAGAAAATAGATGCCTTAGTAGTAATGATAACCAGTTATGCTTCGTTAGAAGTAGCTGTGCAGGCAACACGAAAAGGTGCTTACGATTTTATTCCAAAACCTTTTACACCACAAGAACTTAGAACAACTATGGAAACTGTTGCTCGTCATGTCTTTTTAAGAGGTTTAACAAAACAATTAAACACTCAAGGAAAAGTGGTTCGTTTCAGGTTCTTATCCGTATTATCGCATGAACTTAAAACCCCTCTTAATATTATTGAAGGTTATTTAAAAATGATGAAAGAACGACAAGCAGGCAACGATCTTAGTGCATACGAAGAAGTAATTGATCGTTCTTTGTTTCGCATACAAAATATGCGGAATTTAATTTTTGACTTACTCGATTTAACCCGTATTGAAACAGGACAAAAAGAGCGAAAATTATTGCCTGTTAATTTAGCTAAAATAGCAGCTTTATCTATCGATACTTTTACACCTTTAGCCATTCAAAAATCGGTAAAGATCATATACGAAGGTCCATCAGAAGTGTTTTTAGATGCTATGGAAGAAGAAATTGAAATTGTATTCAATAATCTTCTTTCTAATGCCATAAAATACAATAAAAACGAAGGAGAGGTACGATTAATTATTGAGCCTAAAGTAGATCATATTATCGTTATGGTTAAAGATACTGGTATTGGCATGAACGAGGAGGAGGTAAAACGCGTTTTTGAGGAGTTTGTTAGAATTAAAAATGCAAAAACACAAAATATTTCGGGAAGCGGATTAGGGCTTTCCATTGTTAAAAAAATATGTGAATATTATAATGCTGAAATTAAAGTAAGTAGCAAAGAAAATCAAGGTACAACGATAATTATTAAATTTAATAAAACCAAATATGAATAATATTCCTGAAAAAACAGTAGAAAGACTTAGTTTGTATCGAAGAGTACTAATAGATGTTTTACCTACGCAAGATTACATATATTCTCATGAATTAGCATCATTGCTTCATTTAACACCTGTACAAGTTAGACGCGATTTAATGTTAATTGGTTATAATGGTACTTTACGCAAAGGATATAATATTCAAGACCTTTTGCAACGCTTATCTGATATTTTAGATAGCAATACTCCCACCCATATTTGTATTGTAGGCATGGGAAATCTTGGTAGAGCTATCACAGGATATTTTAATGGTCGTCGATCGAAACTTAGAATTGTTGCTGCTTTTGATAACGATGTTACAAAAACTAACCGAATTATTAGTGGAATTCAATGCTATTCATCGAACGAAATGTACCAAGTTATAAAAAAAGAAAATATTAGTATTGGTATTATAACTACACCACCAGAAGTTGCAGCAACGGTATGCGAACAATTAGTAGCTTCTGGAATTAAAGGAATTATGAATTATACACCGGCACGTTTAAAAGTTCCCGAATCGGTGTTTTTAGAAGAATATGATATGATAACCTCACTCGAAAAACTGGCTTTTTATATTTATCACGCATAGCAAAATGAATGTTTATCATAGCTTTGATGATTTTATTGAGATAAAGAATCCAGTAGTAACTACCGGTAGTTTCGATGGAGTTCATCTGGGGCATAAAAGTATTATTCAGCGTTTGAATCATATAGCGAGGCAGATTGACGGAGAATCGGTTCTGATTACGTTTCATCCGCATCCGCGAAAGGTGCTTTATCCCGATACGGTTGGCAAAGAGCTGTTTCTTATTTATTCGCAAGAAGAAAAGATTTTAGCACTCGAAAAAGCCGGATTGCAACATTTATTTATTATTGAATTTACAAAAGATTTTGCTCAAACATCTTCCATCGATTATGCACGAAAAATTTTACATCAAAAACTAAAAGCCAAAGTGGTAGTAGTAGGATTTAATCACAATTTTGGACACAACCGCGAAGGTAATTACCAAATGCTTTTCGAACTTGGACAAGCGTTAGGCTTTTGGGTAGAACAGTTGCCCGCCTTAGAAATTGAGCACGAATCGGTAAGCAGTACCCGCATACGCAAAGCCATTATGAACGGCGAAATTCAAAAAGCCAATGCTTGCCTCGATGACAACTATTTATTGATTGGGAAAATTGAAAAAATAAATGATTTCTACCATATTGCTGTTGAAGAAGATTGCAAATTGCTACCTCCATGCGGTATATATGCAGTAAAAGTATCATTACGTCATCAACAAGAAAAAGCTCTTGCCATCATCGAGAAATTCGAAAACAATCAAAACAGAACGTTAAAATTACTCACCGGCAAAGAATTGCAATGGCTGAATGAAAAGGCAGTTGTGCTTTTTTATAAAGAACTATCTATCTGGAGCGAAAATACGCCTCAACCCGATTTATTGGAGCTATACGAAATATTGAATAAAATTGAAGAATGGATATATTAATTTTATCGAAAAGTTATTATTTTCTTAATCACTAGTTCTTTACTGTCGCTTACTTTTAACAAATATAATCCTTGATTTATATTCAAATCAAAACGAAAAGGACTTGATTCGTTGATTTTTAATTGCTGTTGAGCTATTACATTCCCACTTAAATCGGTTAATTCAACCCAAAGTCTATCACCAACCGAATGATATACTTCAATCTGAACCTTATTGCCCAATCCTTGCCCAACCTGAACGGTTAATTTGTTATTATTTACGGTACTAAGCAAAGCTACTATTCCAAGCTCTTTCTGATAACCATCGTTGTCTATTTCAATCAATTTATAATAAATATAACCGATGGGGACATCCTTATCTTCAAGTGTATAAGAAGTAAATTCGTTTGTATTGCCTTTTGACAAAACCATCCCGATAGGAATAAAATGTTCTAAATCGTTTACAGAGCGTTCAATAGCGTAATGACTACAATTTATTTCCGAAGCTGTATTCCATTGTAGATAAGCCGTATTGTTTTTATACTCGGCTTTAAAATCAATCAATTCAACTGGTAGAGGTCCAATATTCGATTTGGCTATGGCAAAGTCTGAAAAAGCTGTTAATGCTTTTCTTTGGGCAGTTACCCAGCCACTTCCCATCGATTGATCGCTATTGTTATGTGTTCCTTCTGAAACCCAATCAAAACTACTGTTGGGGCGTTTAATAACCGCATGCGAGCTGGCAATAGGACCAGGATTGGTGTGTCCACGCGATGTTAAGCTAATATCGTAATTAAACGTACCTGCGTTGGGAGTAAAAGTCCAAAAACCATAATCGAGTAATTCGGTAAGTAGGCTCCCCGATATTAATAAGTTCAACGAAGCAATGTTGGTAGAAGTAACATGTGGATTAGTAAATTTTCCATCTATGTATGTTAAACCGGAAGAGCTATTAAGCTTGATAGTTCCCAATTCGTAATAGCTGCTGGAGCCTAATGGAAAATCGTAGGTGCCGGTAGAAGCTACATAACGACGTAAATTACCTGAAATGTAACTATTGGTGCTATGTCCTAATATACTTGTAGTGGAGGTATTGTTTACAATAACTTTATTGCTACCGGTAACAACTAAACCCTTTGTAAGGCTTAAAATATTGCTTACTGTAATATCGTTATTGAGCGAAAATGTATGGGTTGCGGTTGACTTATTAAGGGTGAGATTATAAAAATTGGCATTACCACTCCCAGAAAAGCTAGTATTTGCAGACCCTACAAGATTTACTAAACCATTTGTAAAACTAATAGTGCCGTTTTGAGTAATATTGCCATAGACATCCAAACGGCTGTTAGCGTGGTTCATGGTAAGTGTACGACCGCTTTGAATTTCAATATTGTTGCATTCGGCAGTGGTATATCCATAGGTTGATGGATTTCCTATGGTGGGTTCATTGGTAACACCTGATGTTGGAATTAACACATCTACAGATGAAGTAGGAATTTTAAAAGTGTTCCAGTTTTCGCAGTTGAACCAATTAATGTCAGATTGACCTGTCCATTTGCCATCCACATAAGTGCCAGCATCAATAATCATTTGTGGACAAGAAGTATTACCTTTATAATCAAAGCCTCCCGTAGCATAAGCTGTATTATCGGCATATGTATCCCAATTGGCAGTCCCGTCGTTGATTAAGGCAATCCAATCAAGACGGTTACGGGTGGTGCTTGAAAAATCAATAGCGTCAGGGTCATCAAACTTTACTTTTGCATTTCCAACTACATTGGTAGTAAAACAGTTCATATTTGGATATAGATTGCAAAATGTAGTGCCTCGATCGCTACCTGTTGGCGATGAAGCATTCCATCCACTTTCAGTCCAACCATACAAAACATTGCCGTTATAGGTGCTATGATGAGAAGTGGAATTGGTCCATGTACCACCTTGCATAATCCACATATCATCATCTGAATTAAGGTTAAATCCACCAATACTGCCACCAGATAAAGCACTTTTTGTCCAGTTGGCATCGATGGATCCACATGTCCAAATGTCGAAATGAGAACTTGAAGTTACATTTCCACCAGACACTGTCGATTCAAAAACAATAATAGTACCTTTAGGTAATGTTGTCCCGGTGCGAGTAATGGTTATAACTCCTTCGGTTCCGCCCCATTCACCTGCATATTGTCGTTCGTAACCATTATCGGTTATATATATTTGAGTTCCGGGTAAAATATCTTTAAAACAAACAAAAGCTATTTGATCGCAACCCGAGGTAGGCAAGTTGGTATTTACTGCAAGAATAGCTAAGTCACCAGGTTCGAGTATAGTAACATTACTAATATCGAAATTACTGCTGTTTACATCAGAATATCCCGATGAAGAAGCCGTCAAATAAAAGTTAGTACCAGAAACGGTGTGAATGATGCTTGAAAAAGTTGCTACACCGCTTGAGGCAATGACGCTAAGTGGCGAGCCGGTCATTGTGCCTGTGCTAATCAACGAAACAGAACCCGTAAAATTAATATCGACATTCCCATTTGCATCGGTTAACCCAACTTTAACGGCCGGGGTCATGGTTGCACTAACACCCGTGGTTGTTGGCTGTGTAATAAAACGTAATTCTGTACCAACAACGGTAAAAACATTTTGTCCATTGGTAGAGCTAATAGCTGTAAATGCCGCACATTGAGAGCCAGAAGCATCGGTAGTAACATTGGTGTTGGAAATAGTAAATACAAAATCATCGCCATCGTTATTGCTACCACTGTTGTTGGGGCTTGTTTGAACCGATAGTCTTAGTGTTAGTGTTTTTGATGTTCCATCGGCAATAGAAATAAGCGGTGAACCTGAAAATTGAATTTGATTTGTAGTAATTACAGCATCCGCAAGTTTTGTTGTGCCATCAAATAAAGCACAAGCTTGAATAGCGTCTGACCAGTCGTTCATGGCATTGCCTGCTGCTTGCGTGATGGTTATATTATTAATAATGGTAGCAAGGGCATCGGCATCGGTCAGGTCGCTTCCACCTTCGCGTATGGTAAATTGCCAAACCTGAACTCCATCGGAGGTAGTGTTTATACTGGCATCGTTTTCTAACGAAGAAACTGTTGTTGCTTCTCCATCTGCTGTAATAAAATCGGTTTCGATTGAAAGTGTTCCAGTACCTTGAATGCTAAAGTTGTATGGATTTTCGTCGGCATCGCTATTGGCAATGCTTATGGTTGCTGTTCGTAATCCGGCGGCGCTTGGATCAAAAGTAACTTGAAAAGTTGTGCTGCCCGATGCTGCAATGCTGTTTGACGGGATGGCTGTTACTGAAAAATCGGATGCATGCGTACCGCCAATTACCACATAGGGGCTTGCTCCTGTTAAATTCAATGCAGCAGTTCCTGTATTCTGAATAGTAAATGTGCGAACAACACTTCCGCTCGAAACGTTGACACTTCCGAAATCGGTATGGTCAGCGGTAGAGGGTGTGGCATCACCATTGGCAATGGAAATTCCATTCCCTTGGATATTAATTTCGGGAGCGGAGACGGCGTTCAGAGTAACAATAATATCATGTACATAAACTGCTTCGCTTGGAGATGATAAACGAAGCTTTGTAGAAGAGCTTGTGTTATAGGAATATGTGTATGTAGCACCTATGGTGCCAATTGCGCTGAATGTTGTAAGATCTTGCCATGAACTTCCATCATAATACTGTAATTTTAAGGTTCTTCCGGCAGCTCCGGCAGCTAAATGAACTTCAACTGTACCAACAGAGCTTAAAGTTGGTAATTCAACAATACCCGACGAAGATTTCATCTGTATTCTTCCAGCACTACATGTACCAGTAGCAGCTGCAGCATTTGCAACAATGCACTCTGTCATTGAAACGGTTCCAGCAGTAATAACTTGTGTGTAAGATCCATAACTAACATGATTTGTCCAGCTCTGAATATTTTCATTAATTTGACCTTTCCCAATAAAAAAGCCAAATAATAAAATAATTAATATTTTATACTTTAACATATTCATGTTTATACTACTACTAAAACGTTTAAAACTACACAAAGGTTGCTTTGTTATAGTTAAATAATTGTTAATAAATAAGGAAAACTATTTACTGTTTTCGGTTGTTTATTGTTTTTGGCTGGTAATTGGCATTAGGTCGGTCAATTCTTCTTTCAGCCAGTGGGTTTTAATATTTAACATTTTTGCTGTATCAATGTTTTCGATGCTGTCGTCAATAAACAAGGTTTCTTCGGGTATTAAACCTTGGTCGTTTAACACATGCTTGTAAATCTCAATGCTGGGTTTACGCATTTTGATTTCAAACGAAAAATATGCTTTATTAAAAAATTCATTGAATTTTAAACCACCGGTTGCTTTTTCGAAATCAATTACATAGTGGGTGTAATGAAGGTGGTTGGTATTGCTCAATAAGTAAATGCGGTAGTGGTTACGAAGATTTTTAAGGAGTTTTATTCGATGATAAGGTATATCGAGCAGCATAGCATTCCAAGCTTGAACAATTTGGTGAGTTTGAGTTTCGGGAGCACAATTTTGCTTAATATACATAATAAACTCACTATCGGAAATAAGTCCTAATTCGAATTGGTGTAATAAATGGGTGGTGTTTAAATCGGTGAAAAGTTTTTCGGGATGATGTAATTTTAGTTCTTTTAATGCATTTATAGTTCGTTTAGGGTCGATGTTAATGATAACGCCGCCAAAATCGAAAATGATATTTTTAACTCCGGTTAACATGATGTAGGTTAAAAATACTTGGGTTTAACGACATCAGATAAAATAACCGCTTTTTTTAAATCATCGTAATTAATTTTAAAGTTTGGTTCATTGTTTTCTTTAGTTTCGTTAAGATGTTTCTTGTTTTTGATAATTCTGTGATCGGAAATAATTTCATCTTCTATCATTTCAAGGTTTTCTGATGTTGTTTCTAATGAACTTGTCATGGTGGTAAAGGTTGTTTTTTCTATTTTGCTGGTTGAATTGCTTATGGGTTTTGTATAATTTTTTTGATCTGGGGTTTGAATGGTAGACTCTGTGTTTTTATTAGGTGTGGTTTGCGATGCCTGTGTTTTTGCTTTTTTCTTGTTGAAAACTACAAAAAGCACTATTCCTATAATAATATATACTATTCGTTGGATGATTTCTTCGTCCATGGCCAATGAATTTTTTTTATTGAAATGTGAGGCAATTTAATCTTTTTTCTTGACATTCTTACAATAAAATTGTCAGTATGTTTATTTTTATTGATTCTTTCAGCTTTTTTAAGATTTTTTCGCATTCTTCGATGAACTTTTTTATCGGTAGCAAGTTCTTTAGGTCTATCTACTTTTTTCCAAAAACGTTTTTTGGTTTTTATTTCGTTGTAGCTAGCAGCTTTTTCTTTTTTTCGTTGTTCTTTTTTAGCTTTGCGAACTTCTTTAGGTTCACGTTGAAAAATTTTTTTTATTGAAAAATGTGATTTATGCTTGGGTTTTATATCAATAGAATGAGGTTGTGCAATGGATTGCAAAGAAAAAAAAGTGATGCTTGCAAAAATAATAAATATGAGTCGTTTATAGTGGGGTTGCATGTTAATGTCTTTTGCGATATCTTTACTCAAAAAATTGAATCATGAATTTTTCAAAAATAATCATTTTTTTTATTATTTCAGCTGTTATTTTAACCAATGATAGTTGTCGTAAAAAGGACGATGTTGTTCCTTATGTAAGGGTAAATTTTACCATATTTTTAAGTGATCCTGATTTTAATACTCTCCAAACGGTTGGTAATAGTGTTTATGTTACGGGTGGTGTTTGTGGAATTATTATTTATCGAAGATCGCAAGATGAATTTTCTGCTATCGAGCGTTGTTGTTCTTATCATCCTTCCGATAGGTGTGCCGTTTTAGTGGATAGTACAAATACCAATGTACTTCAATGCAAATGTTGTAATTCTAAATTTTCGATATGGGATGGATCTGTATTGTCGGGTGTGGCAACTCGTTCGCTTACAACGTATCAAACTCTATATGATTCAGAATATAATTCGCTTAGGGTTTTTAATTAGCTTCTAAAATTTTAAATAATTCGTCTAACTTTGGTGTTAAAATTATTTCGGTACGACGATTTTTTGCCCTTGCTTCAGCCGTTTTTGCATTTTCTAAAGGAAGATATTCGCCTCTCCCCACGGCCGATAATCGTTTAGGATCTATTTTTGAGTTATTTAATAAGATTTTTAAAACAGCTGTTGCACGTTTTGTACTTAAATCCCAATTATCTTCAACAGCTCCATTGCCTTTAAAAGGGACATCGTCGGTATGTCCTTCTATCATTATATTAACATCGTTATTTTTTTCTAAAACAGCAGCCAAGTCTTTAATGGCTTTTTGACCTTTGGCATCAACTTCCCATTTGCCCGATTGGAAAAGTAATTTTTCTTCCATCGAAACATAAACTTTGCCGTTTTTGTTTGTAACGGTTAAGCCATTGCCCTCATATCCTTTTAAGGCTTTAGCAACTTTTTCTTTAAGTGTTAAAACGGCGGAGTCTTTTTTATTCAAAATACCTTCGAGCTCAATGAGTCGTGCATTTTTCTTTTCGAGAAGTTCAGTTTTTGAATTTAATTCTGCTAAAAGCGAATCGACATTGTATTTCTTTTTATTTATTTCTCTTTCCATAGCTTTTAGTTCATCTTCTTTCTTTAGGAGCGATTCCTGCAATTGTTGTAACTGTGTCAACAACTTTTGATTTTCGCTGGTATTTTCGAAATTTTTCTTTTTCAGCAAATTATTCAGTTCTTCGTTCAATTTAGTCATTCGGGTTAATTGCTCTGTTTGAGTTCTCATGGCATAGCCTTTAGACGCTGTATCGAGGTTTAATTCGTTGATTTGTTTATTAAGTTTATCGATAAGAGTTTGCAATTCTGTTATTTTTTCGCTTAATTCTTTGTTCTGATTTTTTAAATATCCACGTTCGTCTTCGCATTGTTCGTTTTTCGATTTTAAGTCTTTATATTGTTTTAAAGGAACGCATGAGAATAAGCTTATAGTAGAAATAAAGATTAAGATAATAAATAAATTTTTTGTCATAATACAGCAGTTTTTGACAAAATTAACGTTTGTTCTTTATGAATAAAGAAAGCTATGTAAAAACATTTCAACAATAAAATGTTAAAAAGAAAATTAGTTTAATGATGGGTTAATAGGCACATTGAGCCAAAAATGATATTTTCGGTCGAGTTGAATTACACTTCTTTTCCATAGCATACTTGGATCTTCTTCGAAAATATGGCTTATAGGAAAATGACTAACTAACCAATAGCCTTTTTGAAGTTCTTGGTTAAGTTGATTTTTGCTCCAGCCAGAATATCCAACAAAAAATCGGACGTTTGATTCGTTAATTTTATTATTTTTCATTAAGGTTAGTAATTCTTTTATGTCGCCTCCCCAGAAAAGTTCATTATTAATGGATTTTGAATTTTTGATAGGATATGATGAGCGGTATATGAAATGTACTGTATTAGTAGCAACGGGACCACCAATGTAAACGGGTGTAGAAAAACCTTTGAACATAGGTAGTAGTTGCGAAATTATGAATCCAGAAGCTTTATTTAAAACATATCCGATGGTGCCTTCTTCGTTGTGTTCAGTTAAAAGTACCACCGAGCGTCCAAAAATTCCGTCGTTTAGTAAGGGTTCAGAGATTAGGAACTTACCAACCGAAGGTTCAATATTGTGCTTAATACTAAATATATTAGGAACCTTATTCATAGTTAGCAATTTTAAGTTATTATTTGTAAGAATTTCGTATTTTTGAAAATTATTTTAAACATTCTCTTTATATGCAATTATTTTGCCATAAATTAAATTTCTGTATTTTTGTCATAAGTGCAGTATTTTTATTTTCATGTACTTCGCAGAAAAAAATGATATATTTACAACATTTAAGCGAAACGGACAGTTTACTCCATAATTCTTATGGCGAAGAAACATACAGAATTCAACCTGGAGATGTGATATTTGTCCGCATATCAAGTTTAAATAAAGAGATTAACGAAATTTTTAATTCTTCCGATTTTGTAACTAGTTCATATATTAACGAAATTTCCTTGTATTACAAGGGCTATTTAGTTAGTGATGAAGGTAAAATAGAAATGCCTGTTTTAGGAAAAATTGATGTTGCCAATAAAACATTAAATGAGATTCAGCAATTGATTCAATATAAAACCATGGAGTATTTTAAAGAAGTATATGTAACAGTTAAATATGGTGGGTTTAAAGTTACTGTTTTAGGTGAAGTAAGACATCCCGGTGTTTTTTATTTTTACAATAACAAAATAACTTTACTCGAAGCCTTAGGTCAAGCAGGCGATTTAAATGAGTTTGGAAATCGAGAAAACATTTTACTATTAAGAACAAGTAATAAAGGCATTGAAAATAAACGCATCAATTTATTAGATAAAAATATTATTAAAAGTCCATATTTTTATTTACAACCTAACGATGTTATTTATGTTGAACCTATAAAAACTAAAGCCTGGAAATTGAATTCGGCAAACGTTTCTATTATTCTTTCGTCAATAAGTACGCTTATATTAGTTATTAGTTTTGTTTTAAAAATTCAGTAATTCATGGATCCAAATATTACACAACTGCAGCAACAGAATAATGAGAATATAGATATTCAGAAGTTCTTATTAAAAGTGCTGGCAAATTGGTATTGGTTTGCATTAACAGTTTTTATTGCCATTAGTATTGCCTATTTTGTAAATCGTTATTCCGATCCTGTATATAAGCAAAGTGCTTATGTTATGGTACAAGACAAAGAAAATACATTGTCGGGTGGTATTGAAAATATTTTAGAAGAACAAGGCATTATTCGCCGAACACGCAAAAAAGTTGTTGAAAACGAAATAGCTGTTATAAAGTCATATAAATTAGTTTACGAAACCATAAAACAATTACCCGAATTTCAAATAAACTATTACTCTGTAGGACGTATTAGAACAGTAGAACGATATAAAAGTTGTCCATTTACTGTAATTACAGATACTTCAAAAAATAATTTATATGGTGTTCCCATTTATGTTAAGTTGCTTAACAATAATGAATACATATTACAAATTGATAAAGATAAGATTTTAAATAAAAAAATGAAGTATGGAGAATGGTATCGAAGTGAAAATTTTACTTTTTGTTTATTACTCAACGAAGGAATTGATTTAAAAACAGTCAACGAAAATCAACGACAATACTTTTTTGTAATAAATGATATTAAAGAAGTAGTTAAAAATTATCGCAACAAAATATCAATTGCAACAACCGATAAAAAATCGACAGTTTTAGAAATATCGACTAATGGTTTAGTGCCGCAAAAAGAAGTAGATTTTATTAATAAGCTATTAGATGTTTATATTCAAAGTGGGCTTGCCGAAAAAAATCAGATAGCTCAAAATACTATCAATTTTATTGATCAGCAGTTGCTCGAAATAACCGATTCGCTGCAAGTAAACGAAAATAATTTAAAGAATTTTCGTCAAAGCAATAATTTAATAGATATATCTAAGGAAGGTAGTGCTTTATACGAACGTTTAACCGATATACAAAAGCAAAAAAGCAATTTGTTGGTAAAAAAAAGTTATTTAGAATATTTAAAAAAATATTTAAGCAGTAATTCTGATTTATCGCAAATTGTAATACCTTCATCGCTTGGTATAGACGATCCGGCACTGATGGAATTGATAAAGCAACTTATTAGCCTTTATCAGGAAAAAAATACATTTTTGATTACTGCAACTGAAAAAAATCCGGCATACGAAGCTGTAATGAACAAAATAGCTCAGACTAAGAAGCTGCTATTGGAGAATAACGCTATGTTGCTTCGCTCCACAGAAATTAGCCTTACGGAAATAGATAATAATATTGCTAAAATAGAAGAAGGTTTTAAGCAATTGCCTGCAACCGAAAAAGAACTTATAAATATTCAACGAAAATACAAACTAAACGATCAGATTTATACATATTTGCTTACAAAAAGAGCCGAAGCAGGAATAGCTAAGGCTTCTAATATTCCAGACAATAAAATATTAGACTATGCTAATATAGATACAAAAGTACAAATATCTCCGAAGTATTCGCTTAATTACATGATTGCCATAGTGTTAGGCATTTTATTTCCATTAATCGTGTTAGTTTTAATTGATTTTTTTAATACCACCATTACTGATATTAGCGAAATAGAATCGAAAATTAAAATTCCTATTATCGGTTTAATAGGTCATAATCATAAAAATCAAGATTTTGTGGTATTTCAATCGCCAAAATCAACCATAGCCGAATCGTTTAGAACCATTCGAACCAATATTCAATACCTTCATCCCGATAAAGAAATGTCGTCGCATGTAATTGCTATTACCTCTACCGTGAGCGAAGAGGGTAAAACATTTTGCGCTTTAAATATAGCTTCTGCACATGCACTTTTAGGTAAAAAAACCGTAATTTTGGGATTAGACCTCAGAAGACCAAGAATTCATGAAACCGTTAATGTTAGCAATGTTATAGGTGTAAGTACATATTTACTCGGCTCAACTTCATTAGAAGAAATTATTATACAAACCACTCAAGATCATCTTTATTTTATCCCAACAGGTCCAATTCCCCCTAATCCAGCCGAATTGCTTGAAAGTAAAAAAATGCAACAACTTATTGAAACGCTTCGTGGAATGTTTGAAATAATTGTTATAGACACCCCACCTGTGGCTCTTGTTACCGATGCCTTATTAATATCGAGATATGCCGATACAAACATCTTTGTTATTAGACAAAACTATAGTAAAAAGAATGTTGTAGGATTCTTAAATACAATTAGCAAAAGTTATAGTCACACTTTACTAACCTTGTTGATAAATGACGTAAAAATAAATTCATATTATGGAAGAGGCTATAATTATTATAGTTCATATGGATACGGATACGGATATGGTTATGGCTATAAAAAAACAGGCTATTACGACGATGAAGAAGATTTTGAACCTAAATTTACCTTAAAACGATTATGGACTATTTTGTTTCCATTTAAAATAACAACTAGAAAAAAATAATTATATTTGTACCAAATATCGCTATCTATGAATACTATTAACGTATATCTGGTTGATGACCACGAAATATTTAGAAAAGGTTTAAAGTTACTCCTACAAGAAGTATCTTTTGTAAATATTATTGGAGAAGCTGCTTATGGTGATCAGTTTTTAATAGAACTTCAAAAAGTTCAGCCAGATGTAGTATTTATGGATATAAAAATGCCGGGTTTAAATGGAATAGAAACTACAAAAAAAGCATTAGAAAAATATCCGGATCTTAAAATTGTGGCTTTGAGTATGTATGGCGACGAAGAACATTTACAGGCAATGCTTGATGCTGGTGCTAAGGGATTCTTACTCAAAAATGCCTCAAAAGAAGATTTAGAGCGTGCTATTATTACCGTCATGAATGGTAAAAATTATTTTTCAGAAGATTTAATTTCATTGCTAGCAAGTTTATATATTACACAAAAGCAATTAAAGGATACCGAAAAAGAAATACCTAAGTTTTCCGAACGAGAACTTGAGGTTTTAGAACTTATTTGTAAAGGCTATACGAGCGTTGAAATTGGTGAAATGCTTGGATTAAGCAACCGTACGGTAGATGGACATCGTGCTATTATGATGGAAAAAATTGGGGCAAAAAATACAGTACAATTGGTTACGTTTGCTATAAAGAATAAACTAGTTAATATTTACTAGTTTGAAAGAACTTTCTTGTAAGCATCAGGATTGTTTAGAATTTCTTTGGCTTTAAACATAACAGGATCGTTTCGTAACATGGCTAATATTCTTCCTTTTTGAAAGTAATAACGTTCGGCAATTTCTTCAAAAAGTAATTGTTTAATTTCTGTTTCAAATAACTTAAAATCGTTTTGTTTGGTGAGTTCTATTTCTTTTTTTAAATGTTCTACGTCAGTTTTTGCAATATCGTAATATTTGTCTTTTCTGAGCGATTCTGCTAATTCTTCAATCAGTTCTTCGCTTTGAGTGGTATAACTAAATTTTTTTAACGACGCAAAAGCAATAAAATCTTGGTATATTTTATCATTAATAATAATGTTATTTAATCCATTCATGGAGGGATAAGTAGCATAAAATTGATTAGCAAAGTCGAAAATAATATGGTTTTCGATTAATGCCATTGCAATAGGACTAAGTTCTTCGGGTTGTACTTCTTTGTCGGGTGCAATACCACCGCCATCAAAAACCGTTCGGCCAATTTTTGTTTTAAATGGGTGCATAAGTGAATCGGGTATTTTTCCAACGCTTCCATCGGGATTGCGATGCGAATAATCAATGGCCTGAATACATCTGCCTGAGGGTGTATAGTATTTTGCAGTGGTTATTTTAAGTTTTGCGTTGTAGCTTAAATCGCGTGTAGTTTGTACAAGCCCTTTACCAAATGTGCGTTGGCCTATTACCACACCACGATCGAGGTCTTGCATTGCACCAGCTATAATTTCTGAAGCAGAGGCAGAGCCACTATTGGTTAATATGGCAATAGGAATTTCGATGTCGAGCGGTTGAATAGTTGAATAATAGTCTTTGTCCCAATCTTTAACACGACCTTTGGTGCTAACAATGAGTGTACCTTTAGGAACAAACAGACTCATAAGGTTTACAGCTTCCATTAATAAGCCACCCGGATTGCCGCGTAAGTCAAGTATGAGTTTTTTTGCCCCTTTTTCTTTTAGTTCTTTAAATGCATTTGCTACTTCAGTAGATGCATTTTCGGTGAAATTTGCTAAATAAATATACCCTATGTTGTCGTCTATTAGACCATAATAAGGGACATTCTTTATTTTAATTTCTTCTCGTTTAATTTTTTTAATTTCGATGATATTAGAAACAGCTTTTTTTACTTTAATGGTTATTTCAGAATTGGGTTGTCCTTTGAGCCATTCGCTTATTTCGCTAACATTTTTTCCTTGTACACTTTTGCCATCTATTTCAAGAATAACATCGCCGGGTGATAAATTACTTTTTTGAGCTGGATAACCTTCGTAGGTTTCCGAAATCATAATCTCTTTATCGCGTTGCATAATGATAGCACCAACGCCTCCGTATTGACCTGTAGTCATAAAACGAAAATCTTCAATTTGCGATTCGGGTATGTATATGGTATAGGGGTCGAGGGTGCTGAGCATGGCATCGATACTTTTTTTTATGACTTCAGAAGGTTTAATTTCATCGACATAATAAACATTTAATTCACGGAATAATGAGTAATAAATGTCAAGATTTTTTACTATTTCAAAATCGACATCATCGTTAAAAGCGAAAAAAACAGGAAATGATAAGACAATAAAGCTACCAATAATCCATTTTTTAATTTTACTTATTTTTTTCATATTTTGGTATATTTTATGGTACGGGGTCGTAGCCACTACCGCCCCATGGGTTACAGCTAATAATTCTTTTTAAAGCAAGCCATCCACCTTTTAAAGGTCCGTGTTTTTGTATCGCTTCAATGGCATATGTTGAACAGCTTGGAGTGTATCGGCAAGAGTTTGGAAGAATGGGTGAAATGAAAAGTTTATAAAACTTTACCATGCCAATAAATATGAAACTTAATATTTTCATGGAAGCGTCGGTAAGTGGTTGGTATATTTTTCTTGAATTTGTTGTAAAAGTACTAATAAAACTGACTCCATTTGCTTATAGGTAACCATTTCATTTGTTAAAAAAACAAAAGTAATATAAATGCTTTGTTCAGAAAGTGATTGATGTAATAGATATTTGTTTTTTCTATAAATTTCGCGCATTATGCGTTTGAGATAGTTACGTTTTACTGCTTTTTTATGTTTCTTAGCAGGAACCGTAAAAGCAACTTTTATTTCAGGTTTTTCTGAATTTATGAATAAATATTGTGCTTTTAAGAACGAATAATGAAGTGCTTTACCTTTAGTAAAAATTAAATCAAATTCTTTTTTTTTACAAAGACGTTCTTTTTTAGGAAAAGAAGCATCCATACAAAGGTGCTCCTTATTTACTTTGTTTTAAACATTTTTTTATAAAAGCATCGATTGCCGCTGTTATGGAAGGAAATTCTTTTGTGGGCGATTCTATTTGAACATTTAATCCTTTTTCGCGAGCATACTGAGAAGTTACAACACCAGAAGTTCCAATAATAATATCGCCTTGCTTAAAATCAGGAAAATTTTCGAACAATGAATTGATGCCGGCAGGAGTAAAGAATACAATAATTTGATAATCGTTTAAATTAACTTGTTTCATATCGCTACTAACAGTTCGAGATAGAACTACCGTAGTGTAGTTAATATTAAAGTTTTTTAGAGCATCGAGTGTAGAAGCTTTATGAGGCTCTGTTATGGGTATAATAAAATTACAATCTTTATTTTTTAAAAAAGCATCTTTTAGATCTTCGAAAGTATTATTGCCATAAAAAATTTTGCGTTTTCTAAACACAACATACTTTTGTAAGTAAAAAGCAGTAGCTTCGTTGATGCAGAAATATTTTGTTGTTTCGGGAATCGTGATTCGCATTTCTTCGCTCATTTTGAAGAAATTATCGACATGTAGTTTGCTTGTAAAAATAACTGCATTGTAATCGTTAAGGTTAATGTGTTGTTGACGAAATTCACGAGGAGTAATCGGCTCAACATGAATGAATGGTTTAAAGTCGATTTTAACATTATATTTATTTACAAGTTCCGAATATGGAGACTTGTCATTTTGAGGCTGAGGTTGCGAAATAAGAATTTTTTGTATTTTCAAGGCAGCCAAATTTTAGTTTATAAATCATTATACCAACATTATCAGTACTTTAAGACTGTATAATAATGGTATAATTTCAACGGTGCAAAGGTACAAAAAAATATATAAATATGAAAATCTCATTTGACGACTTAAAAAAAGTCCCCTATATATTCTCATGAGAGTAAGTAAAATGAAAACTATCCACATAAAAATGAATAAGTATTTTAGAGCATACACTTGTATAAAAAATAATACGATGCTTAAGGGGGTAAATATCAAAGAAATATTTCTATAAAAAACGGAAAAATGTGAGAGAATTAGTTTTGTTTCGGTAATGGTGTCGGTTAGATAACCTAAAAACAAAAATAGGGCAACTTTTATCGTGTAAAATAATGCTACAAATATAAAAATATATAAATACAATAATGTATGAATGTTAGCAGGTGATATGTAAAAAATAAAAGCGGTAAGAAATAAAGAAAAGCTAAACAAAAATAAAATGAGTAAAAACCAAGACGATTTTTGCATAATACCGCTTTTTTTATCAACTAGTTGTCGAGCATATTGAAAATTATAAATTGAAGTTAAAAGTCTTTTTATTACTTGTGGAAATTGTACTCTAATGTAAGTAAGCCATATAAGCATTGTAAGCCCTAAAAAAAATACTCCATTATGATGGAAAAGTGTATGACTGTTTTCGGCATTATTGTAATGAGGCAATAAAGTATGAGCTTGTGGATAATGTTCGGTATATTGTTTTGGGTTTATTTTTAAAATGTTTTGAGCAAATAGATTAGGTATAGTTTGTGAGGGAGTATTAATAAGCGAATCGTAATTATATAAAGGTTTTATGTAACTATTGTAAAGCATTACAACATTCAATTTGTGATTACAAAGTTAATTATTAAATAGGTATGTTTTGCCTTGTTTAAAAAAATATTGACTATAATTGTATAGTTGTAAAAAAATATTTAACTTTGCAGTCGTTAAGGTCTCTTGGCCGAGTGGTTAGGCATCGGTCTGCAAAACCGGCTACAGCGGTTCGAATCCGCTAGAGACCTCTTAAAAGCATCTCAGTTTTAGGGATGTTTTTTTTATTCGGGGCAGTTATTACACATCTTTATTGTGTGTTTACTTTTTAATATTTTTAGGCGAAAATCGTTAAATGCTTTCGAATGCCAAAGTTCTTTCAACGACTTTTCTTTAATGTTTCCCATATAAAAAATACCTTCTTTATCGTAGCAACACGGCAATAGACTTCCATCGTATCGAATAACACATTGACTCCATATTCTAAAACAACGATTTTTCTTAATTTTCTTTAATTGCCAACGGTTTTCTTTTAATTCATAACGACTATAACGAGCTTTGGTTGGAACAAAGCTAAAGTCATTATATATTTGCATTGTTTTTAATTCTGCTATTATGTTTAATGGGCGAGCCCATTGTTTAAAAGTTTTAATTTCGTGTTCATTAAAACGATGCACTAAAAATTGAACGATAATTTTTGGGTTGTTGAGTTCAAGTTCTTTTTTTACTCTTATTAAAGTTTCGACAGCTGTTTTAACTTTGTCAATATTTCCGCCAATTCTGTATTTATTATAGGTATTTGCTGTCATTCCGTCCATAGAAATTATGATTTTAGATAAACCGCTTTTAACTATACGTTGGGCTAAAGGTTCATCTAAGTTTTGTGCATTGGTTGATAAAACAGTATAAATTCGATATTTTTTTGCAATACTTATCATCTGGGTTATTTGATTATGTAGCAATGGCTCTCCTTGGAAATATAAATTTAGATAAAATGTTTGATGATGTATTTCTTTGATGATTTTTTCGAACAATTCAAGCGATATATCACCTTTTTTTATCTCGATGCTATGATTATGAGTTGGGCATTCTATACATGCTAATTGGCAACGATTGGTGGGCTCTATGCTTATAGCAAAAGGCATGGGAGCAATCCAAATTTTTTTAGAAAGCAATGAAAATAAATAGGAAATAGCAATTAAAATTAAATTGACGCTTCTAGTTACAAGTATTTTTAAGTTTGAAAATATCATTTTTGAAGGGGTTGAACTTTTGAGTTAATTAAGATAAAATAAACAAATACAAGCGCCGAAATCGATGCAGTTAATAAAAAGGTAATTTGTGAGCCAAAGTTGGTCCAAATAATTCCTGCAAAAATACTAGCTAAAAGTGCAGCTATGCTTTGTAAAGCGGTGTAAGAACCAATGGCACTTGCTACCTCGTTTTTCTCAACAAGATTACTAATCCACGCCTTGGCTATACCTTCGGTGGCCGCTGCATAAAAGCCATAAATTGTAAACAAAAAAATAAGCATATAAAGGCTCGAAGCAAAAGCAAAGCCAGCATATACCAAGCTAAAGACGATTACGCCCATTAAAAAAACACGATTTAATCCAATCTTATCTGCCAATATGCCAGCAGGTAGTGACAAAAGTGCATATGCTAAGTTATATCCTATATAGAGTGCTATGGTTTGTGTGTCGGTAAGTTGGAGTTCTTTTGCTTTTAAAAGTAAAAACATATCGGAACTATTAAATAGTGCAAAAGTAAGCAAGCCTACCAATAAAAAACGATACGATTGGGGGCTCTGTTTGATGTATTTAAAAAAAGAAAAAAATGAAACTTTTTGAGTAGAATTAACCATTTTGCTTCTTTTTTCTTTTAATTGAAATAAGAAAAAAAATGTAACTAAACCTGGTATTAAAGCTGCAAAAAATAACCATTTGTATTGACTCGGATAAAGCCATAAAAATACTAGTGCAATAGTAGGACCAATGGCGGCACCCAATGTATCCATAGAACGGTGAAAGCCAAATACTCTGCCTTTAGTTTCGGGTGTAGCCTCAGCTGAAAGCATGGCATCGCGTGAGGCGGTGCGAATTCCTTTTCCAAAGCGGTCGAGTGTTCGAGTTAACAATACCCACCAGCCCGATGGAATTAATATCATCAATGGCTTAGCCAAAGCACTTAACATGTATCCGGTTTGTACAAAAGGTAATCGTCGTTGTAGTTTATCGGACAATAAACCAAAATAGCCTTTACTTAATCCGGCAATAAATTCGGCTATGCCCTCTAGTGTGCCTATAAAAGCAGCAGAGTAATGCATGGATGCAAGAAAAATAGGAATAACAGGGTAAAGCATTTCGCTTGAAATATCGGTAAATAAGCTAACCCATGAGAGTAATAACACTGTTTTGGTTAAAATTTTATTCTTCATTGCTAAATTTTGTTAAAATGTTAACATTTATTCAGTTAAGGAATTATTTTTGCAAAAAAAAACTCATGTAAACCAAAAAATAGATAAACTATGAAAAACAGAGCAAAAGTACATTTGTTTTCGATAAAAAAATATGTTTTTTCGCTCATAATTTTATCGTTATTTAATTCATGTTCGTTTGCTCAAAAACAAGATGATCCTCAGCCTAAAAATCAACCTAAAGTTCACATTGATGTTAATCGGGAATACGATCAGAACGGTAATATAATTCGTTACGATTCCACATACTCATGGACATGGAGCAATATAGATAGCTTAAATGAACATTTGAACGATTCGTTGATAAGCCAATTTTTTTCTCCCAAATCAATGTTGAGCTTTTCGCCATTTGACGATGACTCGTTGTTTAATTTATTTCGTTTTCCATTGTTAAATGATAATTTTATTGATTTTGGTTTTGATATGGATAAGCAAATGGAAAGTATGTTAAAACGACATCATGAAATGATGCTCCATCAACAAGAGCTTATGAATAGGTTTTTTAAAAATCCGCAAAGCATTGTTCAACCTCAACCCAACCTTCAGCCAAAGATTTATTCAAATCCTCAAAAAAAATCACAATCCAATAATAAAACCAATTCTACTTCTTCTTCGCAGAACTCAGGAATTGATATGTGAAATCATAATTTTTAGATATAAGGCTCGCCCAAAGTGCGAGCTTTTTTTATGTCTATAATAATATTTTAAGTGTGTATTTTGGTTTTAATAGTTAATGGTATTAAAATTTTAATGTAAATTTGTCAAAAATTTTGAACTTTATATAAGAAATGAAAATAATTTTATTAATTTTAATGGCTTTTTACTGCAATTTAATTTTTTCGCAAACGATCAACCATCGCATCACTGACGAAAAAACGGGCAATGAAATGCTTATTGGCAATTGCAATCGACAAGCCTTTTTGCAAAGTCCGTTTAACGAATGGTATGATGTTGAATATAAGACATACCAACCTAATCAAGAAATTATAAAACAGTTATCATTGTTAGTAAACGAAGGTTTGCACATTATAATTGTATTTGGTTCGTGGTGTGGCGATAGCAAAGAACAAGTGCCTCGTTTCTTGACGATTGCCGATCAGCTTGCAATAGATCCAGATATGATCGAATTTATTGCAGTAGATCGAAAGAAACAAGCTCCAAATATGAATATAGATGAATACAAAATTGAAAAAGTGCCTACCTTTATTTTTTATAAAAATGGAAAAGAATGTGGGCGTATAATTGAAACACCTGAAACTACTTTAGAAAATGATATGTTAAACCTATTAAAAAAATAAACAATGAATACAGAAAAAACATCATCATCAGCAAAAGTACTTGGTATTATTTCTATTATAATAGCCCTTGTCTCATTTGCTATCGCTTTTATTCCATTGGTTGGTATGATAGCTACCATTACTGGGGCTGTAGGAATTATACTGGCTGTAATTGCTTACTTTTTAGCGACAAAAGAGCAAAATAAAGGGCTTATACTTGCTGCTTTTATTATTTCTATTTTTAGCGTAATTTTTGCTTATTGGCAATTCAAAGATGTTGAGCAAAAAGCTAAAAACACCATTGAGAGCTACACAGACGAAATCAATCAAATGGAGTCGCTCGATAGTTTAGATAGCAATGTAGATGATATGGAACAACGTTTAGATAGCTTATAATAGTATGAGTTATGGGAATAAACAAAATATATTTTATTCTATTTATTTTTATATTTGCTTGTAATCAAGTTGGAACAGTTAAAGTAACTGAAAAATATCCTGATGGAACAATAAAAAAAGAATATGTAATTGATACTACTCAGCACAGAAGCGATACATTAGAAATAACGGAGTATTATCCCAGTGGAAATATTCGATTAAAAGGAACTTATAAAAATAATCTTCGAAATGGAGAATGGCAGTATTTTCATAAAAATGGTCAATTGTGGAGCAAAGGGAATTTTATAGATGGAAAAAGCGAAGGGATATTTACCATTTTCGAAGAAGATGGTAAATTATTTATGCAATCGTCGTATAAACAAGGTAAGCCCGATGGCACTTGGGTGTTTTACGAAAAAGGAAGAAAGAAAAAAGAAGTAGTATTTGTAAATGACAGTATTGTCAAAGAAACAGATTTTTAATATGATATTGCAAAGTTGGGTTTTATTATTGCTCATCTTTTGGTCGTGCAATATAGGTTTTGATGATGGTAAAAAGAATACACATTTTCCTAAAAAAATAGAGTGGCGTGAGCTTATGCACGGATTGTTTTATGCAGAGCTAGAAAACCCCTATCGTTCAAAAATTAGTGATAACATTGTTACACTAGTAAAGGCAGACCCAAAGATTTTAGATATTGATGTATATTCTAATACATCGTTTGATTCTGTTAAGCGAACAGCCATGTGTTGGAGTCAAGATTTCAACTTAAATGTTGTTGTTAACGCTGGAATGTATAATTTAAGTAATACATTTCAGGCAGAAGGTTATTTAAAATCTAAAAAAAAATTAAATAATGTTCGTTTTAAAGAGAGTTTTAAAATGTTTGCTTTATTTAAACCTTTTGATAGCCTTAATTATACGCCTTATGACATGTTAGATGCCGATATTGAATCTTTAGAAGGGCTTTTAGATAAATATCAATCGGCCTTTCAGTCAATTCGAATGATTGATTGCAATGGCAAACAAGTTGTATGGAAGCCAAGACGAACCATTTATAGCAGTATGTGTGTATTAGGTATAGATAGAGATAATATGCTTTTGTTGGCTTTTACTCGAAGCCCTATGTCGGCGAATCAAATGAGCACATTGTTGTTGCATTTGCCTATTCATATACGTTCTGCCATGTATTTAGAAGGTGGTCCCGAAGCCTGTTTATATATAAAAACACCCGATACCCTTATTTCAAAAAATGGTAGTTATGTCTCGTTAACATTTCCAACCGATACCAATAGCCGGTACTGGAACTTACCCAATGTTATTGGTATAAAGGTAAAATAAAACTTGTTATTGTACTATAAGTTTTTCAGTTTTAATAGCATTGCCACTTATGATTTTTACAATATAGCAGCCTTTAATCCATTCTTGTGTATTTATGTTGATGGTATTTTGATTAGAGTTATGACTAAATATAAGTTTGCCCATTAAATCGTAAATTTCTATAAAGAATTGATTAGTATTGGTGTAAATATAAAATAGGTTGTGAGTTGGATTAGGATAAAGCAAGGTTTCTATTTGCAAAACGTTGTTGTTGATATTAGTCAGATTGTGCCATTTATAAATTCCATTTGTGTTTGGAATGGTATTAAAGCCACCTGCCCAACCGGTATTATTGTCTAAAAATTTGCAGGATATATATTGTACATTGGAATCAATAGTTATCCATGTTTGGCCAAAATCTTCGCTATAACTGCTACCAAATGTTCCACTAAGGTTTTTTCCAACGCTAACCCATTTGCCAGCAAATCCAGGAATTGCGTCAAAATCGGTTATGAATACATTCGATGGGAGTGTAAGCGTAGTCCATGTGTTGCCACCATCGGTAGTTTTGCGAACATAAATGTCGGTAATGGTATTATTACTAATTATTTTTTGTGTAGCAATACCATTATTGGCATCGTTAAACGCTAAAGATGAAAAGTCGGTAAATCCACTTACTTGGCTTACTGTCCATGTTGCACCTTTATTGGTTGATTTAAATACTCGTCCTTTATTTGTTGCAAACCAAACCGTATTTCCATATACATCGTACATGCCAGTATAGCCATATTCTCCAGAGAGAGGTGCGGGTATGTTCGATTGTGCTACTCTTGTCCATGTATTTCCTCCGTTAGAAGTAGTATAGATTTCGAAATATCCGCCATTGGGGTCGCCCATGCAAAATCCTTCATTTTGGTTCCAGAAATGGACTACATTAGGAAAGGCCGTAGAACCGGCAAACGATGCTGTAGTTTGCTTAGTCCAGGTAGCCCCTCCATCGGAAGTCGTAAAAATACCACCTTCGCCTGCTGTTCCTGTACTTGCATACATGGCAATCCATGCTTTAGTTGCAGAAATGGCACAAATATTAGAAACCCTGTTATTTGTGGGCACACCATTAATTGTGCCAATAGTCCAAGTATTACCACCATCTGTTGTTTTTGTAAACTCATTTACAAGATTGCCATTGCCGTCGATAGCGATGCCCCATGCCGTGTTGGCATCTACAATAGAAATATCGGTTACTCCTCTATATTGAGTGGTAAAGCCGCTGTACTGGGTTATCCATTCTGATTTAGGTGGTGTTGTAACGGTAATATAGGATGTTTTTGTTTCGGTGTCGGTGTTCGATGCAGAATTAGTAACGGTTAAACTAACATTGTAGCTGCCGGCTGTAGTATAGGTAATGGCAGGTGGTGTTTGACCTGTGTACGATGAAGGATTGCCACCTGGAAAAGACCATTGCCACGAAGTTATGGTGGTACCAGTGGGGGTCGTGCTCATGTCGCTAAAGGTTACTGATTGCCCTTCTTGTATGGTGGGTGTATTGGTATAGAAGTCGGCTGTTAGGGTAGAGGCTCCCCCCATAAAAACAAATGTTATTACACCGTTACTTTCTTGAATGGATGTAATAGGCTTATTGGTATTGGCTCCAGCCCATGAATGTGAATTGGGAGTTGTTTGATCGGTAAAAGATGTTTTGTTAGAGGTGCCAGGGAATGGGTCGCCTCCATCGCCTCCATTGTTGGTGGTAAGTGTTCCATCTGCTTCTTCGATATCGACTCCCTGATGATTTTCGTCGTCGTTAACAGTATTGGACGACCAGTGAGAATTGATATATGAGCCGTCAATATGATAGATTATCATTCCATGTCCAGGGAGATAGGCATTCCAGCTTCCACTAGTTTTTTGTTTATTTTCGAGCAAAAAATATTCATTTGTAGTGGTTGTGGTAACTTTATATACGGTATTATCGGAATAATTATTATTAAGTGTATATGTCCCCGGATTAGTTAAGTTGACAGGTGTGAGCCAACCAAGTACGTATTTAGACCAAGCATTATGAATAGGTGGTGTTCGCCCGTTGTTGAGCCATGAACCGCCAGCCATAACGTCCCAGTTGCCAATGGCATCTGATGAATAATCGGTATCATAAAGATCGGGCAGTCCTAAATTATGTCCGAATTCGTGAATCATAACACCAACTGTAATCATACTGGATGATGTTCCTAGCTTTTCGGGTTGCATGGTATAGGTACCTGCTCTTACACCATCTATTATAATATTATTAGAATATACAGAAGAGGTATGCGACCAAACATCGTTGGTGTTGCTAGTGGCTTCTTGACCTGGTCCTTGATGAAAAATAGCAATGCCATCAATAATACCATCGTGATCGTTGTCGAATTGAGAAAAATCGATAGAAGGATAAGCAGCATTGGCAGCATTAATGGCATCAACTGCAAGTTGTCCCCACATGCTTTGATCGCCATAATAATCGTGTGGTTGATTAACAGTAACCCATCCTATAACGGTTGAATTGATGGTAAGTTGATTATAAGATGCAGCTAAATAGTAATCTTTAAAACTTCCTGTTGCTGATTGAAAGTTGTAGCCATTTTGGTTCATTAAATTATCAAAATTTGTTTGTGTGTAAGTGGTAGAAGTGTTGTTAAAATTGACTAAAATGACAAGCATATTTACAGTTCCTGTGGTTGGGAATGCTTTTACAGATTTTTGATTTCTAATTACTGAATTTTGCTTTAGCTCTTTAATTTGTTTACTACTAAATTTAAGACCTTTATCAATATTTTGTAAAAAGGTAATTTCGTTGATGTCTCTTTGATTTATGTTTGAAGCCAACATGTTTGAAGGCATTAGCTCCCCATTATGGTCTAAAATGGCATAGGTCCATGCATTCAAGTTTGGGTTTTTGAGTAAGGTATAACCATCGGTAGTCGTAGCCCAATGAACGGTTTCGTCTCCCTTTAAAAATAAACTTAAGTTATTGCCATTGGGTTGAGCAACTTCTATTTTAGCAGGGGAAGCAGGAATGCCTCCAAAATAAGCAGTTTGACTTTTTACTATATTTAATAATAGGATAAAAGTCAATAATAGATAATAATTATTCATGATTTTTCGATTTTTTAATTTCAATAAAGGTATGAAAGAAAAAAATGAAAAAAAATGAAAAAAAGAAAAAAATTATTTACGGAAAAGAACAATTCTGAACGTAGTTCCTTGATTGATTTCTGATGATTTAACAAAAATTTTTCCTTGGTGATATTCTTCAATAATTCGTTTAGTAAGGCTAAGTCCGAGTCCCCATCCTCTTGTTTTAGTAGTATATCCGGGTTTAAAAATAATTTTTTGTTTTGATTTAGGAATGCCTTTGCCTGTATCTTTTATATCGATATAAATATTTTGAACATTATCGCGAACGGTAACTTCAATAATGCCTTTACCATTCATAGCGTCAACAGCATTTTTATATATATTTTCTAAAACCCATTCAAATAATGGGACTATTATGGGTATGCTTACTTCGGTTAATTGATTGAAATGAAGTTGATATTGAACGGACGATGAAGTGCGTTTTTGCATATAGTCGGTAACATTTTTTATTACGCTAATTATATTGGTGGTTTCTGGTTTAGCGGCGCTACCAATTTTTGAAAATCGTTCGGCAATAAGTTGCAAGCGGTTGATATCGTTTTGTATTTCTTGAAGCATTTCTTTTTCGATACTGGGAGTTGATTTCATCCATTCGAGCCAAGCCATAAGCGATGAAATGGGGGTGCCTAACTGATGTGCTGTTTCTTTTGCCATTCCCATCCAAACTTGGTTTTGTTCCGATTTTCGGATGGAGCTAAATGCTAAGTATGATATAAATATAAAAATGAAAAAAACAGCAAGTTGTATATAGGGATAGTAGCTTAATTGTGATAATATAAGTGAGTCTTTATAGTAAACAAATTGTTTTGTATTATCAGAAAGATTGATTTCAATAGGTGGATATCCATGTTTCATTTCATTTAATTGCTCATTTAAATAGAGTGGATTTGATGCTATTTTGAGTGAATCGAAGTTTCGATATGAAAGTATGCTATCGTTTTGGTCAACTACAATAACCGGAACGGTTTCGTTGTTTTTTATAACCATAAATAGAAATGAAATATCTTGATTTAAATTTTCGGTAGAGGCAAGTTGACGCATTCCTTCTGCCCATAGTTCTACTTTTTTACGTTCTTCGTATTCGAGCTTTTTAACAAGATTATTTGTAACAATGAGCGAAAAAGATGATATTATTATTGCAAAAATGAGTAATGTTGTTTTCCATAGTGTTTTGCGTGAGTATAAGTTTATTCGAAAGTTCATTAGTTAATAAGTTACGGTTGTTAATTTATGACTATTTTATGGATTTAATGTAAATCGAAGGCTAACTCCAATTTGCGTATTATAGGTTTCGAAGGTTGATGAAACTTTAGGTTTTCGAACATCGCGTTTGTAAAATAGACTTGCTGTAAAATTAGGTCCGAGTTGATAATCGGCATTGAATTCGGCTCCGATAGTTTTGTTTCCGCTTGTGAGTTGATTTTCTTGTTGATTGTTGTTGTTTTGATTTATTTTACGTATAACGGCTAAGTCGTTGCGTACATTAATATTTAGGCGTAAATTTAAGTCGCTTTTGAAGGGTTTGCCGTTTATATTAAATGCTAAATCTTTAATTCTGTACCCGGTACCAATAATGAAATCGCGTTGTTGCATTTCATTAACTTGTGTATTTGCAAGGTTAAACGATAAATTGCGTGAACGTTTGTATTCTACTTTTGCAAGTATACTGTTTTTCATGGTTATATCAAAGCTAATGAGTGGAGAAAATTGTTCGGAAATAGATACACCATTAATTTCGTGTTCAGGTATAAAGTTTCCAAGGGAATAACGAACCCAATTTAACCCATCTTCGGGATGATAATCGAGATTGGTTGAAAATGAATTGACACTGTAAGTTGATCGATACGAATGAGCAATGGTAATGCTTTGGAAATATTCTTTAATAATTTTTATTCCGGTAAGTCCTGTAAAATTTAAACTCCAATTGGGTCGCATGGCAAAAATTCCAGGGAATGCAGTTAAAGGGATATTATCAGGGTTTTTACCCGAGTAAGCGGCTAAAAATGCCGGAATGAGCACTTCTTGTGAATTGGGTCCATAGCCATCGGGGAAGCCTGTTGTTGGGTCGATAGCTCCAGTATAATTATAGGCAGAGGCATAATTATTTTCTAGACGATTTGCTGCTAATCGATTGGCTATAGTTATACGATAGTTTTTGAAATTTTCGAATGCTTGTGAAAAATAATTATCACCAAATTTTTTAAATGCAGTATTCCAAGTATTATAAGTCATAGAAAAACTACCGGTATAAAGTTTATTCGATGATTCGAATTGAGCAATGCTTTGATTGTAATGATAGTATTCAGAGAAGTTTTTAGATTCGGTTCTATTGGCGCTTAATTCGATTCGCATATTTTTAACTGGTTCAACAGTAATGCGTATATTAAGTGTTTTTGTATTAGTCATTTGGTACGGCATATTTAATACAGAGTCTTTGGTAATCCAACCGTATTGGTCGGCAGCCTTACGTCCAAAATGGATGTCTTGCATACCTGATATAAAACTCCATCCTGGCGCCCAAATGCCTTGATTGTCTTGGCTCATACCTATAAATTGTGTATTAGGTAAATAACCCGGAAGGATCGTTCCGTTGTTTTCGGAATAGGTTATATTTACCGTTTTTACCATCATTAAAACACGGGCAGTTTGTTCTAAGAAAATAATGAAGGGATTTTCTTCTTTTTCGCGTTGTCCTATAATAACAAGGTTGAGATCTTTGTAATCGCTATCAGATG
This sequence comes from Bacteroidales bacterium, assembly GCA_013314715.1. Classification (NCBI taxonomy): domain Bacteria; kingdom Pseudomonadati; phylum Bacteroidota; class Bacteroidia; order Bacteroidales; species Bacteroidales bacterium. The sequence continues at coordinate 75,404 of JABUFC010000004.1, forward strand.
TTAAGATTACAAGGTTTTCGTTTACAATATCGGTTTTTACTTTTATTTCTTTGCCATTAGCATCGTTTAGTTTAACAGTAACATCAATAGTTTTAAGTTTATGGCTAATGGGTTTAGGAGTTTTGGCTTTTAAGTTTATAATTTTTGGAGGATCGCCTACCTTGGGGTATTGGACTTGTTCTTTTTCTTTTTTCTTTTTTTGAGGTTTTGAATATTTTTGATTGATGCGATTGAGTACGCCAATTTTATTGTATAATTGGGTCATATTTAAGCTTGCGCTAAGTTGTTCGGTATTACTGTTTTTTATAGTATTACCAAGACGTACATTGGGATTTGCTAAGCGTGGTGCTGTGTTCCATTCGTATGTGCCACCATAGCGAGCATTGAGGCTGACCCAATTAAAGAGTGGTATTTTATTAATAGGAACAGTATAATTTAAATCAAAATTATGTCGGTAATTAGTTGTTCTTCCACCATTTAAAATTCCCGAAGGTCCGTTCCAAATGGTATCTTTCCAGTGTTCGTATTCGGTTCGATGGTCTTTATCTACGCGTTGACCGTACATAACGGGTTCGTCGATAAGGGCAATGTTTTCGGCATGAAAATTAAATTTTAATGATTTTGTTATGTCATAACGTAAGTCGTAACTTCTATTCCAGAAAAATGTTTTGTTGTAAGTAGTTGGAAATGGTTTTGTAAAATCTTGTATGTTTCTGAGTTGAGTTTCGTTGTAAGTTCTGTCCATATCGGTCATAAATGAGAATTGCGAAGGCATGTAATAAAAATTAAAGTCTTTAATTAAGCGGAAAATAGGTTTATTAAGCAAACGAACTTTTTGAAAAGGAGTAATATTTTTAGGGTTAGCATTGAAATTATAGGTTAATGAACCACGATACGATTTTGTATGATTCATAATGGTATTGACGTTGCGTGCTAATTGATCGTTGAACGAATAGCTTATAGCAAAATTACCTGGGTTAAGTGGGTTATTGCCTCTGCTTTGGGTGTTAAATCTAACATTGGTAAAATTGAGGCTTTTTCGTCGAATATAAGTTTGCGAAATATGTTTAATAGAGTCTTTGGTTGCTTTATCGGGTGCATTATCGAGTGCGACATTGAATTTAATGTCAGGGTCGAGGGGGTTGTAGAGTGGGTTGCTTACGGTTTCGTTGTAGCCTACAAACATGGGTATAGATAATTTTACTTTTTCAGGAACAAATTTTCCTAGTTCTAAATTGGATGATATATCGTACGAGTAAATATCTTCTTTTTGACGATCATTAACTTTTTTCTCAATACTACCAAATCCATTACGACTTGTGCTACCGCTAAGGTTTAAAGTTCCAAAATCGGCTAAACGTGCAGTTGTTCTTAAATTAGCAGCCCAACCGCCTTTTTCGTTAAAATTTGAAAGTCGTAATTCGTTTACCCAAACTTCAACACATTTAGGTAGTCCGTCGTCGCTTGTGATAGAATTATTATTTTTTGAACGGTTTCTAATTCCGATCATAATGGTTTTGACATTGCTTAAATTTGGGTTGCCTACAACTGATATTCTTCGATTATTTTCGATAGTTTTGGAATAAACATTGGTATATGATACATTATACGCACCTTGTCTGATTTTGTCGTTGCGTTCTTGTTTTACACTTGAGAGTTGGTCGAAATAAAAGTCAAACATGTTAGCAGTAGGCCAAACTATTTCGCGATGATTTTCGTTGTCGTCATCATATTTACCTGGAGGTGTTAGTTGTAAAGGAATTTCGTATTCATAGTAGTTGTTTTGATAATCGCTACCAAGGCGAATAAACACACATAAGTCGTTATTATTGAGTGGGTGTCCGGCAATTGCTTCGGCATGAACAAACATTTGAAGTTTTGCGTATTGGCGGACATCGAGGTTGATATTTTTATAGGCAGCACGTGCATCGCCGTCGGCAAGCTCACAAACCTTAAGAACCATAGCTTGTTCGTTTAATTGACGTAGTTGTGGATTGGTGGGGTCAATTACGCGACTTATACCGGGCGGTAATATATAATTGATAGGTGTTTTAGAGCCGTTTTCTTCGATATTAACTGCAGATATATCAAAAGAACAATCGCTGATTTCGTTAGGCAAGTATGGTCCTGCCTCGAGCATATTGTTGTTGTATTTTCGCCACTCGTCGCGAACAATATCGAGTTTAGCAAAACGTAGAACGACATCTTTTTCGAATCCCCGTAAAAACATACGCATAAAGCGAATGGATTTAAAATCTTGAATGTTTCCAACAGTACTATCGGGTTCGTATAAAGGAATTTTAAACTGATACCATTTAACAGGTTCTTGATTTTTGTTGTAACCCGTTACTTCATCTACAATATAATTGGTACCTACGTGTAATTGGTCGCGTTTAATAGCAACTTTGTATTGAAAATAATTTTCTGATTCGCTTAGTGTATTGTCGCGATTAATGTCTTCGGTATTGGGCATAGTAGTTGCTGCGGTAGTATATGGCTCAGGCGATTGAGCATCGGTTGGGCTATTACCTTCCATTCCATTAAATTTTTTATATCGACCTATAATGCCAACTTGTTGTTGATCGTAATCGGAACCTCGATAAAAATGATAGTCGTCGGCTGCTGGATCGGAGTATGCCATTTGGTATGCCATACTTTGTGATCCAAATTTTACTTGCAATGAATCGATATACCAACTATAGTAAGAACGTTCGTCGTTATCACTTAAACCATCTAATCCTATATCTTGGTATGGACGCAAAGCTTCATCGTTATCAAAAGCATTGACTACTGATTGTATAATAGGCACTCGTCCCCAACTTGTAGTATCTATTAGTTGAGCTTGTGTAGGACTAGGAAAGCCATTTTCAAAGCTTTTTCTTCCATCTTTTAATACATCTTCAGAAATATCGCCAAGATTAAAATACAAATATCCTCCTGTATGTGTTGTGTCGTAAACAAAGGGGTCCATCATCCAAAATTCGATAAATTGATAATTTGCTGCCTCAAAATCGTTCATATCTATTTTTCGCATAATACCGCCCCAACATTGTTGAGGGTTAAGCAAATTACCGTTGGCATCGATATCGAGACTATAATTGTACATTCCTCTCTCTTTTGGGAAAAATGCTAAATTTAATACAGAAATATACGAGGGTTGTCCATTAGGTAGTTGTTTTTTAGGCCAAAGTTCTTTTTCGTAAACTTCGCGAGTTAAATGATTAACTTGTTCGGGACCGTCTTTTATATAAGAGGGGGTTGTGGAGTTGTTACGATAAAAAACAGATTGGTCGATGGTGTACCAAGCTAAACGGGCTCTTTTTTTGCCAATTTCAATGTTGTCCATTAACGTGGCTTCTGGGAAAATTCCATTTTGACCTTGTGGAATAGAAGCTAATGCCCATGAGCTAGGTGATAAGAGGCTAAACGATGCTTTACTCCCTTCAAAGTCGTCGATGTATGCGAGTCCTTCTTTATTACTTTCGATGGCTTTGCTATGTCCAGGAATGAGTTGTGCAAATTCACCAAAAACAGTAATATTTGAGGGTGCTTTGGTTTCTAAAAACGGAAGTTTATCTATTATTTTTGTTAACAGTGGCGCTTCGGTTTTGTAGCTTCCGTCGAATCCCCAAATGGTATTAGAAATAGGTTCATCGCCAATGTTTACTTTTTGGGTAAGTGGTCGTTCGGTAAGGTTTAAAATGGTAGCTCCTAAATTAAAATCTTTGTTGAATTGATAATTTAAGTGCATGCCCAAAAGTGTTTTGCTCTGGATATTAAATAATGATTGACTTTCGAGCGATATTTTAATCGGTATGCCCGATTGTAAAATGCCTTGATTAATTATTTTAACTCGTCCAAGAGTATAATCAACGGTATAATCGACATTCTCGGTAAGTTTTTGTCCTCCAGCGGTAACAACAACAGAGCCTTGGGGTATATTCATGGCATTAAGCGAAATGTCGCTTCCCGATGCAGACTTATAGGTTCCTTTAATAAAGAACTTGTTTTTTTCGGCAACCTGACGTGCTTTGTATTGAGTAGAATCGTAAAGTTCTGTATATGCGTATTCTTTGGCGGTATTGGCATAAAGCGGATTTCCACCTGTAATTTTATCGTAAAGGTATTTTCCGAATGGTTCTTTTACAGGAAAAATAAGTCGTCCGTTAGCTGGATTGATGGTAATTTTGTCAATAAAATCAAAGCGGCCGTCGGGGATGGGGTCTAAATTGTTGTTAAGGTGGTCGAGGTTAAATACTTCGATGAGTTTTTTATTAGAAATTTCGCCAGCAGGAACCTGTTGGGTTGCGGCTCCTGTACGGTCGTTTTGGTACCAAACATCTAAAATAAAATCTTGGTTATTTATTTGGTAGGCACCTAATGAGTAAATATTCTTCATCATTAATTTCCATGAAGGATGATTGGGGCTAAGCGATGTAGGTTTTATAAGTTTTAAGATAAGTGCATTGGGCGCCGGTACGGTATTTGAAAATTCGCCTACACGGTATGTTTTTCCACCTGCTGTATACTCGTAAGCAACGGCTAAAACTTCGTCAGAATTTAGAGCAGAGTTAAGCGAGATGTAACCAAGATTAGGATTGAAGGTATATTCAGAAGGATTTAAAAGACGCATGGATTCAACTTTTTCAAAATCAACCCCCTGTCTAAAACCGTTTATTTGAAGGTAATTTGAAGCTTGGGTGATATTACGAATTTGTGGTATTTGATATTCAATGAAACTAAGACTATTGATCGTATCGCAAGGATATGGTGTTGTAATCATTGGATTAAGCGATACGTTTGGTGAATAGATGTTTAAATTGCCATCGGGTGCCATTCCTTCGCCCAAATCGTAAAATGCAACAACATTGCGGGTGTCGGTAGTATTACCTTGTTTATTTGTTACCCATACTTCCATTCGTGTAATGGTTACTCCCCCTCCAATTATGGGTAGGTTGGCTAAAAAGTTATCGTAATAGTCGTAGAAAAATTTATTAACAAAAAAGTGTCGGTTGGCTTCGTATTGATCGGCAGTGACATTAAATTCGCTAACTTGTGCCCCACCTTGAACTTCTACTACTTGAGATTTTCCTTTTTGTTGTGAGAAAATATTTGAAACAGTAAGTTTTCCAAATTGTAATTCGGTTTTGATACCAAAAAGTGTATAACTTCCGTTAATTAAAGAACCTTGTAATGGTAGGCTAACGTTACCGGCTTCTATTTTTTTTATAATTTCGTCTTCTTTTCCTTCGTAAGCTAATTTCATTTTGTTTTCAAACTCAAACGAGGCTTCGGTATTATAATTGGTGGTTAATTGGAGTTTGTCGCCAATTTTACCGGTAACGCTCATTTGAATTTCTTCTTTGAAATCGAAAGTTGTTGTTTTACGTTCACGAACAGGGAGGGTAGGGTTGTTGTTTTTGGCAATATTGATACCAAAAATAAGCTTTGCCGAGCCTGTTGGTTTGATGTCAATAACGTTTGTGCCGAATATTTGTTCAAATACTTGTCCAGGGATTTTTATTTGTGGGATGAGGTTCGATTGATGTTCAAAATTTTCGGAGCGAAAACGTTGACGCCAATAATTTTTAATTGCCTTATCAAAATCGGCTTTATTATATTCTTCGAATGTATAAGTTTGAGGGTAGCGATAGTTTATTGATCCTATTTTTTCTTTTACTTCGTATTCGTTTGTTTCGTGGTTATATTCAACTTCTGTTTTAATATTCGATGGTTTTTGTAAGAAAAGCTTTGATTCATAGCCTTCGTTGCTGCCAGGAAGTATGCCTTGATCTTTAAATGGGAAGGGTAGTGTTTTACTGGTATCGGGGTCGCCGCTGTCGGGAGGTGTTATGGATTGTGGTATAGCTATGTTATTGTTAGGAATTACTTGCCATATCAGCGGATAAAAGGCCGATAAAACTGAAAAAAATATGATATGTGAAAGTGCAAACCTCACGTTTATAATTGCTTAAGTGCTTGTTTTATAAGCTCTTCGGTAGTTATGTTGGGTGTGTTTTTTAATATTTTATCAATAACTTTTTCTGCCATGTTTTTAGAATATCCGAGCATAAATAATGCTGATAACGCTTCTTCTTTGATTGTATTGTGTGAAGGTGAAAAAATTTCATCATTGCTACTTTGTTTTCCAAGTTTATCGCGTAATTCAACCACTAATCGTTCGGCAGTTTTTTGCCCTATTCCTTTTATGTTTTTGAGTGAGGCAATATTGGCGTTGCGAATGCTGTCTTCAATTTCATTGGCAGAACTTGCAGAAAGCATGGTACGGGCAGTGTTGGGTCCTATGCCACTCACTGAAATAAGCATTCTAAATAGTTCTCTTTCTTTTTTATCGGAAAATCCAAATAAGAGATGAGCATCTTCACGAACAATATGGTGCAAATAAAGTAAAATAGAATTTTGGGTTTGATGCTGAAGTTTTGAAAAGGTTTGCAATGAAATTTCTATTTTATATGCGATATTCGATGTTTCGATAATGGCATAAGTTGGAGTAATTTCGATTAAGGTTCCTTTAATGTATTCGTACATAGGCTATTCGTTTGTTGATTCTTTCTTGATACTTGCAACTGGATTTTGAGTAATTTCTTCGAATTCTTTTCGTTTGTGCCAAATATCAATAGCAGCATATAAAGCATTTCTAAACGATGATGGATTGGCCATATTTTTGTCGGCGATATCGAAAGCAGTGCCATGATCGGGTGAGGTTCTAACAATAGATAAACCAGCAGTATAATTTACACCTTCTTCAAAAGCTAATAATTTGAATGGTGTTAATCCTTGATCGTGATACATGGCTAATATTGCATCAAATTTTTTAAATGTTAAGGAGGCAAAGAATCCGTCAGCTGGATAAGGTCCAAAGGCTAATATTTTTTCTTCGCGTGCTTGTTTTATAGCTGGAATTATTTCGTTTTGTTCTTCGTTTCCTATAAGTCCGTTATCGCTGGCATGGGGATTAAGACCTAATACTGCTATTCTGGGACGATTTAACCCAAAATCTTTTAATAATGATTGGTGAATAAGCCTAATTTTATTTAGTATGACTTCTTTTTTTACATTTTTTGCGATTTCATTAATAGGAATATGTCCGGTGACTGTTCCAATTTTCAAGTTGTCGCTAATAAGAAACATGAGTGCTTGGTTGCCATTTCCAAACTTGCTTTGAAGATATTCGGTATGTCCAGGGAATTGAAATTGATTGGATTGAATAGATTGTTTATGAATAGGAGCAGTAACAATGGCATCTAGGAGTCCTTTTTTTAGGTCTTCGGTTGCTCTTTCTAGTGATAAGAATGCCGCTTTTCCACTCATAGGGGTTGCAGCACCGGGTTCTGCTTTAAATTCATCGTTTAAAACATTGATAAGGTTTGGGCGTTTTGGATTGGCTTCTATTGGATACTTGATAAGATTGAAACTAAAATTTTCTAATCCTATATTTTTTCTATAATAAGCAGCAATTTTAGACGAACCATATACAATGGGAATACACATTTCGTATATGCCTGCATCGACGAGTGTTTTTAATATTACTTCGTAGCCAATTCCATTAATGTCGCCGTGGGTAATTCCTATTTTAATTTTTGTCTTGTTCATATTACATCAATGTTATATTACTTGTTTCGGTATGTGTGGTTAAAGTAATTAATGGCAAACTGCCAGAAGAAATAAACATTTCTTTATATTTTTTATCGATAAGAAGGAAGGTTATGCCTTCTTTTTTTTCTGTTTTTTCTTTTACTTCAAATGTCCAAGTACTATCGCCTTGAAAATTGATTTTAATTTCTTTATCGGAGTAAAAAACACTTGCATTGAGTAAGGTTTCTTTAACACTTCCATCAGAATTGGTCGAATATACTTTGGTTGTTTTTATTGTTTTGTATTGTGTAGTATCTTCGGTTTGGGAGTCATTCGAACTTTGATGGTTATTATTTGAGTTCGAGCATGCAGATATAAAAATACTTAGTATGAATAAAATGGAAAAAAGGTTTTTCATAAAACAGAAGTTATTTAAGGGTTAAAAATTGTTGTAATTGTTTTTCTAACGCTGAAAGTTTTTTTTCGGCATCATGTTTTTTTGCTTTTTCGTTTTCTATAACTTGCGATGGTGCTTTGTTGACAAAATTTTCGTTTTGAAGTTTTTTGTTGACCGAATTTAAAAATCCCTGATAATATTCAATTTCTTTTTTTATTTTTTGAATTTCTTCATCGGCATTGATAAAATTACCCATTGGAATAAAATATTCAGTTGTGCCAACTAAAAATGCGGTTGCTGTTCCTTCGGGTTTAGAGAATAGAATATTTTCCAGATTTGCTAATTTTTTTACTATAGGTAAATATGGGGTAAGATGATAATTTGTTTGATGGATGTATAAAGTTAATTTTTCTTTTTGGGGAATGTTTTTATCGGTTCTGATATTTCTGATTTGTGATATAAGTTGTTTAATTTCTTCAAATTGTAGTAAAATTTTTTCATCTACTTTATTGGCTTGAGGATATTGGGAATACATAATACTTTCGCCTTTGTTGCGACTAGAAAGCGAATGCCATAATTCTTCGGTAATGAAAGGCATAAAAGGGTGTAAAAGTTTAAGCAGCGTGTCAAAAAATGCTAAGGTAGCTTCATAGGTTTGTTTGTCGATAGGCTGACCAAAGGGTGGTTTTATGATTTCGAGGTACCATGATGAAAATTCGTCCCAAAATGCTTTATATATTTCCATCAATGCTTCTGAAATACGGTATTTATCGAAATCATCTTCCGATTGTAGTATGGTATTGTTAATGCTGTTTTTGTACCATTCAACTGCTTTTTGAGCGTAGTCGGGCTGTGGAGCATCTTTATCAACCTGCCATTGCTGAATAAGGCGGAATGCATTCCAGATTTTATTGGCAAAATTGCGGCCTTGTTCGGTTAAACTTTCATCGAAGGGCAGGTCGTTTCCTGCGGGCGAGCATAGAAGCATACCAACACGAACACCATCGGCACCGTATTTTTGCATGAGCATAATCGGATCGGGTGAATTGCCTAATGATTTTGACATTTTACGCCCTAGTTTATCGCGTACAATGCCTGTTAGATAAACATTATGGAATGGTTTTTCGTTTCTATATTCATAGCCTGCAATAATCATACGCGCTACCCAAAAGAAAAGAATTTCGGGGGCTGTAATTAAATCGTTGGTTGGATAGTAGTATTGAATATCGGGATTGTTTGGATTGCGTATGCCATCAAAAACCGATAAAGGCCATAGCCACGATGAAAACCACGTGTCAAGTACATCAGGGTCTTGTTGAATTTGGTCTTTAGTAATGTAAGGATATTTCTTTTTTGCTAATTCAAAGGCTTGTTCTTCGGTTTCGGCAACCACAAAGTCGTTGGGGTTTTGATTGATATACCATGCAGGAATACGATGCCCCCACCATAATTGACGGCTTATGCACCAGTCTTTTACGTTTTCCATCCAATGGCGGTAAGTGTTTTTAAATTTAGGAGGAATGAGTTTAATGTTGTCGTTCATTACATTTTCCAAGGCTGGTTCTGAAAGCTTTTTCATTTTTAAAAACCATTGGGTAGAAATGCGTGGCTCAATGACTACATGGGTGCGCTCGCTGTAGCCAACTTTATTGAGGTACGATTCTGTTTTTAAAAGCAGACCTTGTTTTTCGAGTTCTTGAGCTACTAATTTACGGGCTTCGAAACGATCAATTCCCACAAAGAGCTGGGCTTTTTCGTTTAATGTGCCATCTTCGTTAAAAGTATCGATTACATCGAGGTTGTGTTTTATGCCTAATTCGTAGTCGTTTGGGTCGTGGGCAGGAGTAACCTTCAATGCTCCGGTACCAAAGTCCATTTCAACGTATTCGTCGGTAATAATCGGTACTATGCGATTTACAAGAGGAACACGAACTTTTTTGCCGTGATATTTTTGGTAACGTTCATCGTTTGGATTAACACATAAAGCGGTATCGCCCAAAATTGTTTCGGGGCGAGTGGTAGCAACCGGAATGTATTCGTCGGTGCCTTCAACAAAATATTTTACGTAATAGAGATTTGAATTTTCTTCTTTGTAAATAACTTCTTCGTCAGATAGTGCTGTTTTAGCTTGGGGATCCCAGTTTACAATACGAATGCCCCTGTATATAAGTCCTTTGTTATATAAATCGACAAAAACTTTGATGACGCTTTCGCTTAGTGCCGGATCCATAGTGAAGCAGGTACGATCCCAATCGCACGATGCTCCTAACTTTTTTAATTGCTCCAGAATTATTCCACCGTGTTTTTCTTTCCATTCCCATGCATGTTTTAAAAATTCTTCGCGTGTAAGGTTGTTTTTGTCAATTCCTTCGGCTTTGAGTTTGGCAACTACTTTGGCTTCGGTTGCTATCGATGCGTGGTCGGTACCTGGTACCCAGCAAGCATTTTTGCCCTTCATGCGTGCACGACGTATAAGGACATCCTGAAGGGTGTTGTTGAGCATATGTCCCATGTGCAAAACACCGGTTACATTGGGTGGTGGAATTACAATGGTATAAGGTTCGCGATGGTCCGGAATAGATTTAAATAATTTATGCTCAAGCCAATATTGGTACCATTTATCTTCAATCTCAAGAGGATTGTATTTCGATTCTATAATATTCATTTCTACATTTTTTTCTGCCCGCAAAAATAACAATTAATTACTTATTGTCAAATTAAATAAGGTAGATTAAAATGACTTTGGACATCGTAAAAAATTTGTCATTTCGTTTAAATATATTAATTTTGAATGATAATGATAAAATGTGTCGAATATATATATACTAAAATGGGAAAAAAAATAAAACAAAGCATCTTATCTAACATATACAATTATATTTCATCTATAATAGAAATAGATGATAATGAATGGAGTTATTATTCTGCTATGTTTGAAATTAAGGAAATTAAAAAAAAAGATATATTGCTGATGCCAGATTCAATATGCAAAAATGTTTATTTTGTTAATCATGGTTTATTGCGTATCTTTTTTTTAGATAGAAATGGTAATGAAATAACATTCTATTTTGCTTTAGAAAATGATTTAGCTACTGATTTAGAAAGCTTTCTTTTAGAAACACCTTCTCATTATTGTATTCAAGCTTTAGAAGATACTCAAGTTGTTGTTTGGTCTCGTTATATGATTCAAGATGGTTACTATCATTTACGTTATGGTGATAGACTTGCAAGAATTATTTTAGAAAAATATTTTGTGCTTTTTAGCCGAAAATTACAATCTCTTTATACTAAAAATCCACTTGAACGATATAATGATATGATTAAACGATATCCAACTATAATGCAAAGAATACCTCAACATTATATTGCTTCATATTTAAATATAACATCTGTTCATTTGAGTCGTTTAAAACGATTAAATAAAAAAATTAACAAATGTTAATGTTTTTGAAGTTTTAAAATAATTATTTTGCATTAAATAATATCATTAAAAAAATAGAAAAATATGCTTAGTAAACTTTTATTTATATTTATTGGTTTAATACTTTGTGTAAATATATTTTATGCTCAACCTTATCAAGTTGGTCATATTAGTATGTCATTTTATGATCCTGCTCGCAATAATCGTGAAGTATCAACCGAAATATATTATCCTTCATTAATAACAGGAGATAATGTTCCTGTGGCACCAGGAGTATTTCCATACTTGGTTTTTGGTCATGGTTTTTTAATGGGGGCGAGTGATTATACTAAATTATCCGATTCGTTAGTTTCAGAAGGTTATATAGTTATTTATGTAACAACTTGTATGACAGTATTTACGTCTGATCATGAGACTTTTAGGTTAGATTTAGCATTTATAAGTAGTATTTTTTATTCGTTAAATAGCAATATTTCTTCATCATTTTATGGAAAAATAATCGATAAAAAAGCTATCATAGGACATTCTATGGGAGGTGGTTGTACGGTTTTAGCTGCTCAAAACAATCCAAATATTAATGCTATTATTTGTTTATCTCCATTGGGCACCACGAATCCTTCAGCTATTTCAGTTGCTGATTTAGTAAACGTACCCGCATTGATTATTGGAGCAAGTGGAGACTCTGTTTGTCCTGCAAATACAATGGGAATACCTATCTACGATTCACTTTCATCTACGTGCAAAGTTTTTATATCTATTATTGGAGGTGGACATTGTTTGTTTGGAAATAACTCAAATGGTGCATGCAGTTTAGGCGAAAGTGCTTCTGGATCAAGCATTACTATAACAAATGACCAACAAAATGATGCAACTCTTGATTTTATGATACCTTGGTTAAATTATCATCTTAAAAATGATCAAAATTCAATCATAAGTTTTTTTGATTCGTTACAGATATCTCCAAGAGTTGAAACAATGAATTCATGTTTAATAAATTCTTACATAGATATACAAGATAATAGTCAATTATCGGTTAATTGTTTTATTCATGAAGATAATTTAAATATTGTTGTTTATAATGTTACAGGAGAAAATTTAAAGATACAAATAATCGACGTTTTAGGTAAAGTTGTTTACAATGAAATTGAGCAACATCATTATAATGAAGAATATGTATCAAGTATTATAAATATTAATCAGTTAAATAAAGGTATTTATATAGTTAAGATATGTGATGATAAAAAAATGAAAAGTTTAAAAATTATAAAATAAATATTATTTAATATTTTATTCGTTTTTTATTTGTAATAATAAGTGAACTAAATATAAATAGTTTACAGGTATTTTTTTACATTTTACCCCCAAAACAGTAATCTAAGAAGTTTCATATTAAATATAACTTTTTTTTTATTAGTTCAAATATAAAAATAAACTAATTAGCTATAAAACATTTATAATGAAGCAACCTTTTGTTTTTGAATACGTCTAAAAAAAAAATTATTATGTTGAAGTATAGCTTATTAGTTTATTTATTTTTGGTTTGGTGGTTTCAAACAACAGCGCAAATTCAGATAAATGAATCATTTACCCCTCAGCAATTGGTGCAAAATTATTTTATTGGAGGCGGGGTAACTGTTACCAATGTCCAATTTCATGGTGCTTTAACAAGTACTGGTGCTACGTGTAATCAAATAGCTTATTTTTCAAATGGAAATTCAACCACTCTTGGTATGGATGCTGGTATTGTTATTACTACCGGTTGTGTGGGCAATGTACCTCAAAGTGGTAGTGCTTTTATGTCAACTGATTTAACATTAGCGGGTGTTCCTGAGCTTACATCGCTTGCTGGAGCAGAAACATACGATGGAGCGGTTTTAGAATTCGATTTTGTTCCTTTAGATAATCAAGTGTCGTTTACTTATATATTTGGTTCCGAAGAATATCCCGAATTTGTTAATGCTGGGTATAATGATATTTTTACTTTCTTTATCACGGGTCCAAATCCAGGAGGTGGAAATTATAATAATACCAATATAGCATTAATTCCTGGTACATCTACTCCTGTTTCTATAGATAATGTTAATGCTGGCTCATACCCACAATACTTTGTAGATAATGATGGCAGCTCCAATCAGCCCGTATTCGATGGTTTTACAACACCACTTAATGCTGTAGCCGATGTTGTGCCTTGTCAAACCTACCATTTAAAAATTTGTATAGCTGATGCTGGTGATGGAGTATATGATTCAGGAGTTTTTCTTAAGAGAAATTCGTTAAGTACCGATGCCATTGATTTAGTAGTAAGTTATTCAACGGGAAGTGCTCCAGCCGGTGAAGGCTGTTCTACTGCCACACTTACAGCTACCATTGGAACCGCACCAGCTAACCCTGTTACTGTAAATTATACCATTGGTGGAACAGCTAATACTGCTGATTTTACACAACCCATACCGACAAGTATTACGATTCCAGCAGGACAGACATCGGCTTCGTTTACATTAAATCCTATTATTGACGGGTTGACCGAAGGTGTAGAATATGTTGTTTTTAGTATGCCAAGTAGCTGTGGTGGAACAGCTACCGATACCGTTTATATTGCTGACAATACTGCTTTAAGTGTGAATGCTGGTCAAGATCAAACTTTATGTTCTACGGCATTACCTGCTTCTCTTACAGCTACACCAACAGGTGGTGTTCAACCTTATTTGTATGCTTGGAGTAATGGTGCCGGAAATAGCCAAACGGTATCCGTTTCGCCATCATCTACTACTCATTACGTTGTAACTGTTACAGATGCCTGTGGACAATCGGCAACCGATGTGGTTGATGTTATTATTATTCCGAATCCTACTTCTGATTTTACTTTAAATACTCCTATCTGTGCTGGAGAAGTAGTTAATATTCAATATACTGGGAATGCTTCGGCTTCGGCGACTTACAATTGGAATTTTAATGGTGCTACTATTATAAACGGAGGTACAGGGCAAGGACCTCATCAAATAACATGGAACACAGCAGGCACTTACACGGTCTCACTTACTGTTACCGAAGGTGGATGTTCTAGTTCGCCTACTCAACATGATGTTTTAGTGTACGATCAAGGATCATCAAATTGTTGTACTATGCCTAGTCCGAATGCTGGACCCGATAAAACTATTTGCGGCTTAACGACTTCGCTCGAAGCTATAAATTCTATGGCAGGCGTATGGACTTCGGTGCCTGCTACAGCATCGATTCAACAGCCAACTAATCCAAATTCTTCTGTGTCGGTACCCAACGAAGGTACTTATTTATTTATATGGACAGAGTCCACTTCGGCTTTCTGTACAAATAGGGATACTGTTTCTATTACATTTATTCAAATGCCCAATGCTAGCGCTGGTTCAGGGGGTAATGTTTGCTCACATTCTTTTACATTAAATGGCTCAACCAATGTTGGCGTAGGAACATGGTCAGCAAATCCTTCGGTAGGTGTATCGTTTGCCGATATTCACAACCCTGTAACTAACGTTAGTGTTCAAAATGATGGTGTTTATACATTTACTTGGACGGTAGATAATAATGGTTGTATCAATAGTTCGCAAAATCAAGTAAGTTTTTATGAACAACCGGTAGCTTTTGCCGGCAACGACGATGCTGTATGCTCCCTTTCGTATAATTTACAAGGGACGTTAAATGTTGGTGTGGGGACATGGTCGGGTACAGGTCCAGGAACCTTATCGTTTAGCGGTGGGGTAAACAATCCTTTAGCTACGGTTACAGTTTCAAATACCGGTCAATATACGCTTATATGGAATGTTGATAATCATGGTTGTACCGATGCTGACTCTGTTGTTTTGTTACTTACTCAAATACCAACTTCAAACTTTACAGTTGATACTATTAATTGTAGTGGTCAATCAACTATGGTTACTTATACCGGACAAGCTGCTTCAAATGCAATATACACATGGTCGTGGGATGGAGGCAATGCTATGCCAGGAACAGGAGTGGGACCCCATATGGTTAATTGGTCTGATGCCGGATTACACAATATCTCATTAATTGTTTCGGTAAATGGATGTACTTCTAATAATACTATTGTGCAAGTTTTCAATCCTGAACCACTTACCAGTTCGCTTACCAAAACCGATCTTTTATGTTATGGCGATGCCAATGGTTCGATCGTTTCTACCGTTAGTGGAGGACGTTTGCCCTATACGTATCAATGGTCGAATGGAGCCAATACACCGAATTTATTTAACATTACTGCCGATATTTATACTGTAACTATTACCGATGCCAGTGGTTGTACCAAGACCGATGGTATTACCGTAAATCAACCGCCGCAGTTAGTGGCATCGGTTACGCCTACCCAATACATTTGCATTGACCAACCCGCATATTTGAGCCTCACGGCTACCGGTGGAACGCCTCCTTATCAGTACTATTGGGACGGACAATCGTCAAACCCTTCTGTTGCCGTTTATCCGCAAGTTACAACGAGCTATAGCGCTTCGGTAGTCGATGCCAATGGTTGCAGCAGTCCGTTGTTGACTACTACGGTTTATGTGGCTCCTCCGTTGCATGTTAATTTATTAGCCAATACCGACCATGTTTGTCCCGGCGATCCCATTATG